>QMPB01000037.1 GCA_003648395.1 Bacteroidota bacterium | reverse complement strand
TATTTTGTGCCTAGTCGATGCATAATTTCTTTGCATAGCCGTAGCTACGGATATAAATTATAAAGAAGAATAGGTGCAAAAGATGCGTTTAATATTACAAATTTCTATGTCGGCTCAGTATAAATGTCTAGTCCTAAAATAGCGCTACAAAAAAAGCAGCCATCTCTGACCGCCTTTAAAGTATAAAAACTCTCTATTGAGCAACTAAAATTTCAATATTTAATTAATTCATGGTGTATAAAAAACGTCAAGGTCGAGGCGGATGAAGTATTAGAATTTAGGAGTTTACTAATGTAAATGACTAAATTATAACACGAGTTCAACGATGAGATTTATAGCCACTAATTAAAACTCAATCTTCAATTTCTCCCTAATAATATTATTCAAATCAACAATAGCAACTCTTTCTTGCTGCATAGTATCACGTTCGCGAATTGTTACGGTATTGTCTTCCAAAGTTTGCTGGTCGATGGTAATACAATATGGAGTTCCGATGGCATCTTGGCGGCGGTAACGCTTTCCAATTGCATCTTTCTCGTCATACTGACAGATGTAATCCTGCTTAAGCTGAGTCATTATTTCACGAGCCTTCTCAGGCAATCCATCTTTCTTAGTAAGAGGAAGTACGGTAGCCTTTACTGGAGCAAGTACTGGTGGAATATTCAGTACTACTCTTGAGCTTCCATCTTCAAGTTTCTCTTCATTATAAGAATTAGAAAGTACTGATAAGAACATTCTATCAAGCCCAATTGACGTCTCAACTACATAAGGAACATAGCTTTTGTTCAATTCTGGATCGAAATATTGAAGTTTCTTACTAGAATGCTCTTGATGAGCTGACAAATCGAAATCAGTACGAGAATGAATTCCTTCTAACTCTTTAAATCCAAATGGGAATTTGAATTCAATATCAGAAGCAGCATTTGCATAGTGAGCAAGTTTCTCATGGTCGTGGAAACGGTAATTCTCTTCTGGAATACCAAGTGCTTTATGCCAAGCAATACGTTTAGCTTTCCAATACTCAAACCATTTTAATTCTTCACCTGGGCGAACAAAGAATTGCATCTCCATTTGTTCAAATTCTCGCATACGGAAAATAAACTGGCGGGCAACTATCTCATTTCTAAATGCTTTACCAATTTGAGCTATTCCAAAAGGAATTTTCATTCTACCAGTTTTTTGCACATTAAGGTAGTTTACAAATATTCCTTGAGCTGTTTCTGGGCGAAGATAAATAGTATCAGCATCTTCACTTACAGAACCCATTTTGGTAGAAAACATTAAGTTAAACTGACGTACATCAGTCCAGTTTTTAGAGCCGGAAACAGGACAGTTAATTCCTAAGTCTTCTATTAAAGTCTTAATATCGTCAAGCTTTTCAGCTTCCATTGCTCCGTAAAGCTTCTTGCTAATTTCTTCAATTTTAGCTTGGCGTTCTTTTACTCTGCCATTGGTAGCACGAAATTCAGCCTCATCAAAAGCATCACCAAATCTCTTCTTAGCTTTAGCAACATCTTTATCAATCTTAGCTTCAATTTTAGCCATAAAATCCTCCACCAAAACATCGGCACGATAGCGTTTCTTACTATCTTTATTATCAATCATTGGATCGTTGAAAGCACCAAGGTGACCACTGGCTTTCCAAACTGTTGGATGCATAAAAATTGCACTATCTATACCAACAATATTATCATTCATCTGTACCATTGATTTCCACCAATAGCTTTTGATGTTATTCTTTAATTCTACTCCATTTTGTGCATAATCATATACTGCACTTAAGCCATCATATATTTCACTTGATTGAAATATAAAGCCGTATTCTTTGGCGTGGGCTATTATTTTCTTGAATTTATCTTCGTTATTTGCCATAAGCTGCAAAAATAGGAAAATATAGGATTGAACACTGATAAAATTGTTTGCGATTTGTAGGTAATGGATAATAAGTATATTTAGACAAAATGTTTTGTATTTTCGCTTGCTCATGGAGAATAGCAAAAAGATACAAAATATTGGGTTTATTGGCAGCGGTAAGGTCGCTACTAATATGGCCACGGCTCTGTACAAACAAGGATTCTCAATATCTCAAATATACTCACCTACAATTAAGCATGCACAAATACTTGCTGAAAAAGTAAGTGCTGAAAGTATATCATCAATTAATAGTTTTAAGAAAAGTCTTGATTTAATTATCATCTCTATAAGTGATTCGGCAGTTTCACAGTTGGATTTATCAAGTATAGAAACAAGTATATTAGTATGCCATACTAGTGGCTCTTTGAATATGGATGTTTTAAAGAGCCAAACTAATCACGGAGTTTTTTATCCCCTTCAAACATTTAGTAACCAACGAATTATTGACCTTACTAATATCCCTATTTGCGTGGAAGCAAATAATAAGAACAACTTAAATAAACTACTCGAACTTGGCAATAGTATATCTAATAATGTTAGTGAGATAGACTCTCAAAAGAGAAGTATATTACATTTAGCAGCAGTTTTTGTTTGTAATTTTACAAATGCTATGTATGCTATTGGAGAAGATATTCTACAAGAAGCAAATATTGATTTCGATTTACTGCGACCATTAATTGAAGAAACGGCTAATAAAGTTGCACATCATTCTCCCAAGAAAGTTCAAACTGGACCAGCATTAAGAAATGATACTCTAATAATGGATAAACATATAAGTAATCTTAAAGATAATAATAACTTTAAAGAGGTCTATAAGCTAATGAGTACAATTATTCACAAAGAAAATAATGTAAAATAAGAATATATGAAGAATTACAAAGCCAAACTAGGAGCTATAAATACTTTCATTTTTGATTTTGATGGTGTATTATCAGATGGAATGGTACTTTTAACAGAAGAAGGTCATTATTTAAGAAGGACTAATGTAAAAGACGGTTATGCAATGCAGTTGGCTGTAAAAAAGGATTATAGAGTTATTATTATTTCTGGAGCAAAGGCGGAAGGAATGTATAAACGTCTTTATGGTTTAAATATTAAGGATGTATATTTAGGAGTATCAAATAAGCTTAAGGTTTATAATGAAATAAAAGAAAAATATAACCTAAAAGATGAGAATATCATCTATATGGGAGATGATATTCCAGATTATGAAGTGATGCGTCAAGCAGGAATTGCTGTTTGCCCTGCAGATGCTGCCAATGAAATTAAAGAAGTATCTGATTATATTTCTGATAAAAATGGTGGTGATGGTTGTGCTCGTGATATTATTGAGCAAACTCTTAAACTTCACAAAATCTGGATGAATAAGGATGCATATAATTGGTAAGTAATGTCATTTTTTACACTTATACGATGGAAAAATCTAATTATTATTCTACTTACAGAAATAGTAATAAAATATGCTCTTATTGATTTTTTCCTGCATACAGCAGGTTTAAGTTATCGTATGAGTAGTGAATTGTTTTTTTCTTTAGCTTTATCAAGTATATTTATTGCTGCTGCGGGTTATATTATTAACGATATAGAAGATGTTGAAATTGATAGGATTAATGCAAGTAATCGACCGTTGGTAAATACTAGAATTTCGTTAAGATTTGCAAAAGTGTTAATGTATAGCTTTAATATTATTGGGATGATATTTGCATTTTATTCTGCTTTTTTAATCAAAAATCTAAGCATAGCAAGTTTTCAGCTATTAATTATGGCTTTGCTTTATGGTTATTCTATTAGTTTTAAGTGTAAAAAGTTGATAGGAAATATTATTATTGCCCTTATTACAGCTTCAGTGCCATTATTAATATGGGTATATACTATTTACGATGTTCTAGCCAAGAGTGTAATGTTTACCTACGAAATTAGATGGATGCATTTGAGTGTTTTCTTTTTTGTGATATTTGCATTTTTAACTAACTTTGTAAGAGAATTAATTAAGGATAAAGAAGATGCTGAGGCAGACACTTCATCCTCCTGTAATACTTGGTCTGCAACAGTTTCAGAGAAATCGTTTAAAGGGTTAATAATATTATTACTAATAATACTAGAAGTATCTATAGCTTCATATCAAATAAATTTTGCGGGAAATACTGTTTTTAAAATAGCACTTACTCTAGTATTAGCATTAATTATTATAATAGTAATGCCAAAACTTATTAAATCAAAAAGCACGAATGACTATCATAAATTAAGTATTATTATGAAAGCTATTATGTTTATCGGGGTACTAACACCATTATTGCTTTGGATATAATATTAATCTAAAACCCCAGCTTTCTTCATTCTGTAAATAGTAGATTTACCAATATTTAGTTTCTTGGCAACTTCAGTAATATTATTATTGTATTTTTTCAAAAAATTTATAATAATCTTTGCATTATATTCTTCTAGAGTAAATTCTGAGGACATTAAGTTTCCCATTTCACTTTGTTTATTAAAAGAAATATCTTCATCCATAATTTTATTATCAACAGTCATAACTGCAGCCAATTCTATTACTGCTTTTAATTCTCTAACATTTCCAGGATAAGGATAATTCATTAACTTCTCTTTTGCTTTCTGAGTTAATTCATAATGCTCAAGTTGGTTTTCTTTACAGAATTCTTCAATAAAATATTTTGCTAAATGAATAATATCATTACCTCTTTCTCTTAATGGAGGTAATTCAATTGGTAAACCTAAAAGACGATAATATAAATCCGCTCTAAAATTGCCCTTGTTTACTTCTTTCAACAAGTTTCTATGAGTAGCAATAATTATTCGTGCATTTATTTTAATGTTTTCGGAACCTCCAACCCTAGTAAGTTCTCTTTCTTGAATTACTCTTAGAAGCTTTGCTTGCATTGCCAAAGCCATCTCTCCTATTTCATCTAAAAAAAGAGTGCCTCCATTTGCTTGCTCAAACTTCCCTA
Source organism: Bacteroidota bacterium (assembly GCA_003648395.1). The sequence goes on along the minus strand of QMPB01000037.1, from coordinate 10,567 downwards.
TTCTTCGTTTATCAGCACCAGTAAAAGAACCTTTCTCATGACCAAACATTTCACTTTCAATAAGTTCCTCAGGAATGGCAGAGACATTAACTACAACAAATGGCTTTTGCTTTCTAGCAGAATTATAGTGAATAGCTTTGGCTACAACTTCTTTTCCTGTACCTGTTTCACCGGTAATTGAAACTGTAATATTGGTTTTAAGGGCTTTTTCCATAATGTTAAACACCCTTTTCATCTCCTTACTTTTTCCTATAATACCTTTGCTTATTTCGTATTTTTTACCAACTTCCTTGCGTAATGATTCTACTTCGTTTTTAAGATTAGATTGTACTCTTGCATTTTTAACGGTATTCCACAATCGTGTTTTTGTCTCTTCATCCTTAACGATATAGTCATATGCACCTTCTTTTAGAAGACTAACGGCTGTATTAATATCATTTTGTCCAGAAATAATAATAACAGGAATACTCTGGTCAAATTCTTTAATTTTATTAAGAATTTCTAAACCAGATAAATCGGGTAGACTATAATCTAATGAGATTAAATCAGGTTTCTTATATAAGTTAGAAATACATTCCTTTCCAGTACTATATACTTCAACATCATATTCTGGATTTTGAGAAAGATTATAAGCCAATACTTTTGCATATATTGGGTCGTCTTCTACAACAAATATTTTAAAAAGATTCATGAGCAAGAAGAATATTAAACGTTACATTGCAATGCCCGACAAAGGTACAACTTTTGATTAATTTTACCAAATTAAGAATTATTGTGCTATTTTGGGAAAAACACGAAACATGAAATAAATATAAATAACTGATATTATGATGTATATAATTTCGGCACAGTATTTAATATACGTTAATTTTAAAATATTACTCTATGAACTCAATAATATATGTTGTTGATGATGATGAATTCTTCGCAGAATTAATGAAACGAAAATTGCTTAAGTATGGTTTTACTCAAGTGTATATTAATAACTCAGGAGCTGAATTTATTGATGAACTAAATGTTAAGCCAGATTTAATCTTTTTGGATTATGATTTGGGGGATTTAACAGGAATTCAAGTTCTCCTTAAAATTAAGAAGTATTCTCCATCAACTGAGGTGATTATGATATCTTCTCAAGAGAAGCAGAAAATAATTAATGATGCAAAGTCGTTGGGAGTAAGCAGTTACATTACTAAAGGTAAACCAAACATGAACTTACAGATTGAGGAAGCATTAAAAAGCTATGAATCCAAGAATTAATATAGTATAATTAATAATTAATTAAGTGTTTAGACTCAGGTTTTTTTTAAAATCTGAGTTTTTTTAGTTCTAATAATTCTCCGCTGAAAACGGCAAAGTGAGGTCTCTTTACCCACTCGCCAAGATTAATATATTTTGAACCTCCTCCTAAATCATAATCCGTGGCAATGTGCCTATGACCAAAGATAAAATAATCAAAATACTCCTTTTTCAGTTTAGTTTTACAGAATTGAACTAAAATTTCGTTCTCAATATTTTCAGATTTTTCCTCAAACTCACCATTAGCAACTCTACTTTTTTTAGAAAGAAAATTAGCCAAGCCCAAACCAAAGTTAGGATGAAGACGAGCAAATAACCATTGATTTAATTTTCCTGCAAATATTCTTTTAATAAACTTATAGGAATAATCTCCAGAACCAATTCCATCGCCATGCCCAATGTAGAATTTTTTTCCATTATACTCAAAAGATTTTGGCTTCCTATAAATAATAAAACCAAGCTCTTTCTCAAAATAGTCGAAAACCCACATATCGTGATTACCAATAAAATAATGAATTCTAATTCCACTATCGCTTAGTTCTGCTAACTTACCAAACAAACGAGTAAAACCTCTTGGAACTACTCTTTTATAATCAAACCACATATCAAATAAATCACCAAGAATAAACAAATCCGTAGCATCAGTCTGTATGGAAGAAAGCCACTTAACAAGCTTTTTCTCCCTTTGCAAACTACTATCATAATCAGGCACACCAAGATGTACATCTGATACAAAATATATTTTATGTGATTGTTCTGTTTTCAAAATAGTTTACAAATTTAGTCTTTTTAATTGTTTAAACGGGTTCAATAAATCTAAGCGCAATGTAAATCTAACAGTATTCCAATATGTATGGTCTGGATTCAGGTCATATTGTTTGTGATAATCTTCGCTAATAAAAACAGGGAAATATACTTCAAAACCACCATCTAGAACAGTAAACATAAATCCTGTTTCATACAAAAAAGGAGCATAAGCAAGTTTATCAAAACTATATCCAAAATTACCATAAATCTTAATAAAGTTAAGCAATGGAATACTTGATTTCAGGTTTAATGCAAGCATAATGTCACGACTTCTACCAAGAGGTGAAGGCAAGTAAAAACCTCCATCGGAAGGGGTCATCTGATTTGCCCAAAGACCATCTCTTTCTGTTCTTCCCATATAAGTATAATCGTATAGATAGTCGTTGGTGCCAGTCCACGAACTCATTTTATATGAATAGTCTATTCTATTATTAATGGATTCCATTTGATGATAATATCCTGCAAAAGCACCAATATAAAAACCTCTTCTTGGTTTTTGATATGTAATCTCATAATGTGCTCTAATATCTGCTTTCCACATATCTTTATTTGCTTGAGCAGTAAACTTAACACCATAGGGGTTTATAATTCTTTTATTATTATACAAATAGTTAAACTCAGAAACCATATATTCTAAACTCTCTTGAAAAGGAGCGTTAGAACCAACCGCACAATATTGAAAATAATTAACTACATCCATTTTTACATTGACAACTCTAAGCCTTGCCCTATGGTCAATTCTATTAACACCAGCAGGATTCTTAAAATAAAAATCTAAATAAGGCGAAACCTTGAGATAATTATTATTGAATTGGCTTACATCATAAGTGTACTTTTTAGCTTCAATACCTAGCGATATTCTTCTAATAAAATCTTTAGTATAAAAATTAAAATTTACATTTGAAAAACCATTCCAGCTATGAGTTTTAAAAGAGTAAAGAGGCATTATTTCGTATTCAAACCTTTTCTCAAAAATAGAGTGATTAAAGAATAAGACACCAAGCATAAACTTATTATAGTTATTCCAACCCATCACAGGAGTATAATAGAGAATAGTTTCATCAGGCTTTGGAAGAGCTGTAATAAATTTTAGTTTTAGCGTTCTAGCTTTATGAAATAACTTATCTTTTTTATAAAAATTACCTGCCAAATTATACTCCAAATTACTTGGGCTATCATTCAGTGTTAATACAGTATAATCAACCTTTGGTACAGCAATGGTTTTTTTGCCATTAAAACCTTTATGGAAAGCATATAATGTGTATTTACCATCTTTATTTTTTGCCCTGATAAAAGTTGGCGATTTAATATCACCTTTATTCTTTATTGTTATTCTAATTGAGTCATTTGAACTATTGTCTACACTTAGAATCTTATAATCAATCTTCTTTTTTGTATTTATTAAATCCTCAAAAGCCCATGATAAATCTTCCTTTGTAGTGTTTTGGAAATGCTCACTGAAATCTTCTGGTTGAGGGTGTTTATACTTCCACTTATCAAAGAAATTATGCATAGTATTTGAGAACTCTTCATAGCCATAATAACTATGTAGATATTGCATTATCATAGGAGTTTTCATATAAATACTTATTCCATAATTTGCAGTAGAATAATCTTCTGCATTAAGATTTGCCGCCTGATCTAGATTATAAGCAGCCATAAATTTATTTGAAAAGTAATATTCAAATTGATGTTCAAATTGTTTTGTTCTAAGAATATCAATATTTGAAATACCCCCATACATAGAGAGATTAGGGTAGTACTTATTCTCATAAAGAGTCTGATAGAATGTATTAATTCCCTCATCCATCCAGGGGTAGTCTCTTTCGTTGAAGCCAAAAATTCCATAAAACCAATTATGCCCAACCTCATGCATAATAGTTTGCTCTAAAGTATAAGCATTTCCTGAATTTCCAATAATGGTAACATTAGGATATTCCATACCTGCACCCGCACTCAAAGCTCCTTGAACTGCGGTTACTTGATTATAAGGGTAATTACCAACAGTATCGGAATAAAATTTTGTAGAACGACCAATATACAGAAGGCTTTTTGACCATAAATCTGCTTCCTCATTTGTAAATAAAGCCTGTGTCATTACTTTATGACCATTATTTAGCACAACTTCCCCTCTTAATACATGATATCGCTTATCAGCAAACCAAGCAAAATCATGAACTTTTTCTTGATGATAATGTAATGTTTTAGTTTTAGAAGAAGATTTTGGAAAATCTAAATTTTCTGAAAAATCACTAATTTTTTTTGTTGCATCAGAAATAGAGTCTAACCAAGCTTCCTCTTTTTTTGCATCAACCAAATTGCCTGTTGCTCCTATTCTATAATTCTCTGGTACAGTAATAAATACATCAAAATTGCCATATTCTGAATAGAATTCTCCCTGATTTACATAATGCATTTGATGCCACCCGTTCTTATCGTATACAGCAGGTTTTGGATACCATTGTGTAATTTGGTACGACTGATCAGAGTGACCAAGTCGAGAGAATTCTGCTGATGGAATTTTTACATGAAATGGTGTTGCAATATTAATATTTGCTCTAGGCAATAGAGCTTTTGGAAGCCGTAGTATTGCAATATCTCTACTCTCATCAGTGTATTCAAATTTGAGTTTTTGATTGTTAGAGGTAAAATTAAGCTTGCTAATATAGCCTTGCTTTATAGAATCAGCAAAATATAATGCTGCATCTCCATCTCGAAGCATTTGGTTACAAAGAGCAGTATTGTCATTAGAATAAGCGTTTGGCCAAAGGTGAATATACAAATAGTATAGTGTATCAGGTGAATTATTAATATAGTTAAACTCTATATTTGCATCAAGACTATGCAAACTATCATTAAGCTGAACACGTATTACGTAATCTACCTCTTGCTGCCAATAAGAATTTAACTCCTGACCAAAACTAACTGACCGAAGAGCTAAAACACTAAATATTATCAGTAATTTCCTCATTTCTTAAGAATTAGTTCAAGTTCTTCAATAGTTGCATCTTTAGCTAGAATATTAAAATTTTTATCTAAAACAAAGATTCGTGGATATATATCATTTGGATTGATAATGTCTAAATTTTCTGGCCCTGATATAAGATTTATCCAATTCATTTTCTCCATTCTACAATAGTTTGACCAGCTTAGTTTGTCTTTTTCAAATGAAATTCCAATTATTTCAAGCTTTTTTCTATCATACTTTTTGTAGAGTTCTCTTAGTTTAACATTATTATCCCAAAATGCTTTATACTTTGATTTCCACAGGTAAACGGCAATAATATCAGCTTTAATGGTTTTTATATCAAATAGTTTATTATTCAAATCCATCAATTTTATATCAGGATATTTATAACCTTTATCTAGCATCTCTTCTCTCTTTTTTTTCAGCTCATTATCAACTACTTTCTTTTTAACTATATTATTAAAATATATTGCATGAGTATTGTTAGGAAAAGTAGAAATTAAAGAGTCAGATAATAATTTATAAGTGTAAAAGTCATAATCAATATTAAAAATATTTTCAGTTCCAAACTTACTATAAATTGCTAATAATGAAGCTAGTGATTTAGGATTATGCTCAATACTTTGTTTTAGTTTATTATAAAGGTCTATTTGATTTTCACGAAGAATGGAGTCGGTTTGCTTTCTGTAATAATTAAAATTTTCATCTCTTTTTCTGTTTCTAAATTCGTTGTACTTTTTCTCAAAAAAGTCAAGATGTTTATTAATTATTGTATTATTCTGTTCAATTAAATCAGAGCTTTTAGAGCCAACAACAATATAATTGGAATTATAAGGATATGTATTGATTTCAACTTCTATTTTTGAAATAGAATCTAAAACCAATGTAATGGCTTGATCTAAACCAAAACGTAATACATATATTTCTGGAAATTGCTTTGAATTAATATTAAAAACTAAATCTTTCGTGCCTTTACAAATTATAGAATCAACTAGAATAGTTGACTTTGGGGCTAATTTTTCTAAATATAGTTTTCCCTTAAATGAGGTTGAATCAAAAACAATTTCTATTGAAGATTTTTTTTCTATGGATGGAACAGTAAAATTACATGAGTTAAAACCTAAAAAAAACACTAGAATAACACTGATAACAAATAACTTAGTCCTTCCTAAAAATAGTTTCTTAACATTAAACATTGGTTAGTATATCTCAATTAATATAATTGATAAAAATACAGATTAATAGTATCGTTCAATATATATATTTCTTATTTATGGAATTTTTTTATTCACTCATTTAAAATTGTAAATTTGTATTAAATTTATATACAGTGAAAAGATTTTTAAAGAACAGTATTTGGTTTATTTTTATTGCTTTAGGCTTAGCATCTTGCTTTCCCACTCGCAATGTACCTGATGGTTCTTATCTATATCAAGGAAGCTCGTTTAAGATTAAAAAAGGAAAGGTAAAAAACAACGATATTCAATCCTATTTTCTACAAAAGAAAAATAGAAGTATGCTATTATTTTTAAAACCATATGTATGGAGTTATGATCTAGGTACAAGATTTAAAGATAGCAGTATGTTTAACAATTTTTTCACAAAAACTCTAGGGGAAGCTCCCATATTGTTCGACTCTACACTAATACAAGATACCAAAGAAAATATTCTAGGACATTTGCATAACTTGGGTTATTATAATGCAGAAGTTGAAGCATGGGTAACAAAATATAAATTCTTAAAAATAGCTTCTGTTAATTATGTAATATATCCTAAAATTCCATATATTTTGAGAAATATTGAATACGATATAGATAATAATACAATTAAAACATTTGTATATTCAGATCTTAAAAAGACAGAACTTGATACTGGAAGTATATTCTCAACTGAAGCCTTAAAAAAGGAGAGGGAAAGAATATCAATGAACCTAAAAAATAAAGGGTATTACTACTTTAGCAAGCAGCAAATAAATTATATAGCAGATACTAACTTCAAACAACATAGAGTTGATTTAAAACTAATTATTAATGAACGTACTATTGAAAATATAGACACCAATATTACCATTAGAAGTAAACAATATAAATACAATAACATCTACATATACCCTGAACTATCTGATAATGAGAAACGTCTTAAAATGGATACTACAGTTATTTCTTATGATTTTGATCATCATGGGGGTATGCAGAAATACTATTTCATCCATCATGGTAAAATAAAAGTAAATCCTAAAGCAATACTACAAGCAATATATTTAAAAGCAAATAGATTTTACAAACAGAAAGATGTAGCATACACTTATAAGTCACTTTTTAATTTGAATATATATAAGTATATTAATCTAAATATTATAGACGTAAATAAAGAGGTTAATGGTGTTGGTTATTTAGACTGTCATATTCAATTATCGAAAACCTCAAAATTCAGCATCAGTAGTGATACTGAATTAAAAAATACTGGTGGTGATTTGGGTATTGAGCAAGGATTTGGATTAACAAGTCGTAATACTTTTAAGAATGGGGAAATTCTAAAAATAAATCTAAGAGCAGCTCTTGAGGTTCAGAATGTTTCATATAGCCAAAATTCAAATGAAATATTAAATATATTTAATACATTTGAGTTTGGTATTAATCCAAGTTTAGAAATACCACGTTTTTTGGCACCTGTTAGAAGAAATTTTTTCTCAAGATACTTTAACCCTAAAACTAAAATAGAACTTGGGTACAATCATCAAAATAGACCTGACTACAGAAGAACCATACTAAATGCTAACTTTGGTTATAGATGGATTTCAAATAAATATGTTCAACAAATACTTAATCCTATAGAAATTAGTTCTGTAAAAATATTTCCCGAACCAGAATTTCAAGCTATTATTGACACCTACGAAGACCCTAGAATAAAATATTCATATCAAGATCATATGGTGTTAGGAATGAGTTATGCATATGTTCATAATGAAAAACAAGACAATGCTATTACAAGAAACCCATATAAGTTTTTTTATGGAAAAGTAGATATTGGAGGTATTCCATACAGCTTAATAAGCAACTTAATTGGTAATGAAAAAGATACTTTAGGGCAATATTGGGTTGGCAATTTGCCATTTACTAAGTTTATTAAGTTTGAGGTTGACTATAGGTATTTTCTTCCAAAATCAAATGGCAATATAATACACGTATTTAGAGCAAATTTTGGAATAGGAATTCCTCTTGATGGTTCTGTAGCCTTGCCATTTGAAAAGAGCTTTTACATTGGAGGTTCTAATAGCCTTAGAGCATGGAGATTGGGAACTCTCGGCCCTGGTAGCTTTTATGCCAATAGCAACTCTTTTGAGACAACAGGAGATATACGTATAGAGTTCAATTATGAATTTAGATTTACCATTAGTGGATCACTTAAAGGAGCTTTATTTTCTGATATTGGAAATATTTATCTTCTACATGAAAGTGATGCGATGCCAGGAGCAGCATTTCATTTAAATAACTTCTATGAAAAATTAGCCGCAGATATAGGATATGGTATTAGGTATGATATGAGTTTTCTTGTAATTAGATTTGATATTGCTCATCCTATTTATCAACCTTATAGAGCTTTTGGTGATAGGTGGACTATGCTCGGTGAAGGTGTAGACCCATCAATTATTACTTCCTTTAATTTTGCCATTGGCTACCCTTTCTAAAATAATTACGATGAGCCTTTTCAGTGAAATAACATATAAAAGTATTAAAAAACATTTTGGCTTTCAACCTACTTCTAAGCAAGATATTCTAATAAATAATCTTGCGCTTTTTATCGATGATAATAATGACAGAAGTCTTTTTATACTAAGAGGTTATGCTGGTACAGGAAAAACTACCATTATTTCTGCCCTTGTAAAATACCTTTATAAAGAAAAGAGGAACTTTAGATTAATGGCTCCAACAGGTAGAGCCGCAAAGGTATTAAGTAAATATTCAGGTTTTCGTGCTTCAACTGTTCATCGTAGCATATACTTTGCTCGTTCTGGTAGTAGTGGTGGCATTATTCTTCGCCTACAAGAAAATAAATTCTCAAACGCTATATTTATTATTGATGAAGCTTCAATGATTCCTGATGATACTTCTTCAATAAAAGGTGGTGGTAGAAATTTATTATACGATATTATGGAATATGTGTATAATAATAAGAACTGTAAACTAATTTTTATTGGCGATACTGCTCAGCTTCCTCCTGTTGGTATTCCAATGAGCCCTGCTTTAGACAAAGACTATTTAAGAAATGCTTTTCATCTAAAGATTACTGATATTGAACTAAATGAAGTTGTTAGACAAGATGAACAATCAGGAATACTTTATAACGCTACATTACTTAGGGATAATATTAGTTCTGGAAATTTTAAACCTCCTTTTTTCGATTTATATGGCCAAAAAGATCTAATTAATCTTCCAGGTGTTGAGCTTTTAGATGAGCTTGTTTCCGCATATGATTTTCAAGGTTTTGATAATACAGTAATAATTACACGCTCTAATAAACGTGCTAATATATATAATAGGGAAATTAGGAATAGGATTCTATTTAGAGAAGAAAAAATAAATGCTGGAGATTATTTAATGGTTGTTAAGAACAACTATTTCTGGCTTGAAGATAATAATGAAGCTGGTTTTCTTGCCAATGGAGATATAATAGAATTAATGTCTATTCATAAAACTGAAGAACTGTATGGTTTTAATTTTGCGGATGTTAGCGTTCGTTTGGTTGATTATCCAAATGCTGAAGAAGTAGAACTTAAAATACTATTGGACACCATTGAGGTTGAGGCTCCTTCGTTAAGCTATGAAGAAAACAATAAGCTATATAATGCTGTGATGGAAGATTATATGAATATTCCACAGAAAGCAAAACGACTTAAGGAGCTGAAAGAAAACCCATACTTTAATGCTGTACAGATAAAATTTGCTTATGCCTTAACCTGCCATAAAACCCAAGGAGGACAATGGCATACAGTATTTGTAGATCAGGGATATGTTACCGAAGAAAGAATGGATAAAGAATATTTAAGATGGATGTATACTGCTCTTACAAGGGCTACAGATAAGGTTTTTCTAATAAATTTTCCTGAAAGTTTAATTAAGGATGCTTAATAACACTATAATATATCAGCACTTAAGCCACGATTGGAAAGTTCTTTTTGCATAAGCTCAAGATCATTCCACTCACCAGAGCGTACCGTACATTTGCCTTTATAATGAACAATGTAAGCACTTTGTTCTGCCTGAATTTCATCATGTTCGCATATACTAATAAGACATTCTATTACCCAGTCAAAGGTATTTACCTCATCATTAAATAGCACAAGGTCAAACAAAGCACTCTCTTCCAATAAAGTATCGGTGCTAGTTTGTTCTTGTTCCTTATTATTATATATATTCAATCTCATTTATTGTTCTATTATTACGATGCAAAGATAATGAAAGTAAAAACACCATCTAAAATTTAGTGATAATTTTT
>QMPB01000036.1 GCA_003648395.1 Bacteroidota bacterium | reverse complement strand
CTCCTCCTGAATCGTAAAAAGTTCCTGTACATGTAGAAATTGTCTGCCCATTATAGGTGTTTATTTTATATATTTGGCCCAAAGTAATGTTTGAACTAAAAGCTATTACTACAAGTAGAAGTATTAATCTTTTCAAAACAATTATTATTAAATTAAGGCTGTAAATGTACTGAAATGGTAAATACAATAGTCTATTTAAATAAAAATATATAATTATTTAAATAAATACCTATTTATGTTATTTAAATTCACACCTAAAACTAGCAAATAATTAACATTATTATAAATAAGTGTTGGTTTTTTCGATACTTTGCCGTATTATTAGAATATATAGTTATCATTTCTTAAAATATTATAGATTAATAGATTAATAAGTATATCTTTGCTGCAAATTGCAATAATATTCTGGTTCTTTAATGAATTATAAAATATAAGATTGCTAAGTGTAAATTAATAATTATATAAATATGTCAAAAACACATTCGTTTCATATACCAGTGTTGGGCATAGGGTATAGTATCGATTCGCCGCTGAAGGTTTCAAAATTCGGCATAGATTCGGTGATATCCTTGGTCGATGATATACTCGTTGAACGAGTACGTAAGGTGTATAGCGAGAAGTACAAGATTTCTTACCAGGAAATTACTGATAAGATTGATGACTTTCGCGCAAAAAGAATTACTTCTTATTTGAACCTTATTAATAAGGTGTCAGAAGAAAAGATTGCTGAGCTTCGTAGTGGTGCTCAAGACAAGATTGAAGAAATAAAAGAGTATTTTAGTTATCTTCCTGATTCGTCTGAAGTAAAAAAAGAATTTGATTATTTCATCTCTCAGAGAAAAACTGGTTTTGATGAATTCAAATCTTGGTTGTCAGCCAATATCAAAATGGGTAGTATCGATGTTAATATTATGACGAAGATCGATAAAGATAATTATAAGAATGGAGTGCAACTTCCTGTAGAATATAATGATGCTCATGCAGCATTACGTGGTTATGCAGAAAGTGATCTAGATTCTTCAATTATATTATCAGCAGGGATGAACCCTCGTTTATTTAATTATATGGAAAATTTCCGCGATTTTTTTCCTGATTCGTATGGTCGTATCAAGAAAAAAATTGTATTAAAAGTAAGCGACTATCGTTCAGCGTTGATTCAAGGTAAATATTTAGCTAAAAAAGGTATTTGGGTTTCCGAATATAGAATAGAGTCTGGTCTGAATTGTGGAGGTCACGCCTTTGCTACTGATGGATATCTATTGGGGCCTGTGCTTAATGAGTTTAAAGAAAAACGCGATGAACTAATTGCTTCTGTAGGAAGTATATTTATGTCTTCTTTGGTTGCCAAAGGAAAAGTTATTCCTAAGCAAGTACCAAAATTAATGATTACTGCTCAGGGTGGTGTCGGAACTTCTGAAGAACATAACTTCCTAATTGATGAATACAATATTGACTCTGTAGGTTGGGGAACTCCATTTCTTTTGGTGCCTGAAGCTACTAGTATTGATGAAGGAACTATAGAAAGATTATCTGTTGCTAAAGAAAAAGACCTTTATTTAAGTGATATCTCACCTTTAGGAGTTCCTTTTAATACATTAAGAGGTAATACTAAGGATATTGAAAAAATGGCGCGAATAGCAAAAGGTACTCCAGGTAGTCCTTGTCCAAAAAAATATGTTGCCCTTAATAGAGAGTTTACAGAAAAATCAATATGTACGGCTTCGCGTCGTTATCAGAAAATGGCTATTAAGAAACTTGCTGATCAAGAGCTTCCTATTGAAGAGTATCAATCTAAGTACGATAAGATAGTTGATAAATCATGTATATGCGTAGGATTAAGTACTGCTACTCTGAAAGTTAATAAGCTTAATACTAAGGTAGAAGGAGATGGTGTTTCGGTATGCCCTGGTCCTAATATGGCGTATTTCTCAAAGACTTTAAGCCTTAAACAAATGATAGGGCATATATACGGTAAGGAAAATGCTATTAGTGGTGTTGATAGACCAAATATGTTTATTAAAGAGTTAGGTCTTTACCTTGATTATTTAAAAGATAAAATAGAGGAGAGCAGAGTTGGACTTAATAAGCGACAAGAAAAATATCTAAATACATTTGCTAATAATTTGCAATTAGGTATAGACTATTATTCTGATCTATTTGATAAATTAAGTGGTGGACTAGAGTCTAAACGTAAGGAAATGATAGCGCAACTATCAGAGAAGAATGATCAGTTAGTTGATTTGTTTGACTCAATTTCAGAGCTTAAAATTGAACTAGTACCTGTTAAATAATAATTATTTAATGATTGTAAACTATATAGTAAGTCGTTTTTCTATGATTTAGATAATGCGACTTATTAATTATTATTAAAATTAGAGTTAAGTTATATTTTTTTTATAAAAAACCTTGATACTAATGAAATTATAATTATCTTTGCAGCCCTAAATAATATGATTATTTATTCTTTTGATTTTTAATAACAATATAAATATAAATAAATATGACAAAAGCAGAAATTGTAGCAGAAATTGCTAATAAAACTGGTATTGAGAAGATTGCAGTTCAATCTGTAGTAGAAACTTTTATGGATACTGTAAAAGGTGCTATGATTAATGGTGAAAACGTATATATGCGTGGATTTGGTTCTTTTATTATTAAAGAACGTGCTGAAAAAACAGGTAGAAATATATCAAAAAATATTACTATTAAAATTCCAGCTCACAAGATTCCTGCATTTAAGCCAGCTAAATCTTTCGTGAACGAGGTTAAGTCAAAATTGTAATAACTCCAAATATTTTTAATTATGCCAAGTGGTAAAAAAAGAAAACGACATAAGATGTCTACGCACAAGCGTAAGAAAAGACTTCGTAAGAATCGTCATAAGAAGAAATAAATCTTCATTCATCTTATAAATAGGCAATTACATACTTTATTTTTTTAGTATGTAATTGTTTTTATTTAAGCTAATTAGTTTTTTATTAAGACTAGTATTAAGATTTTTTAATCTTAAACCATCTATTCTAGAGCAACTTTTCAATGCAATGGAATTAAAAAAAAACAAATCAACTCCTTCTGTTCCGGAATTAAATGAAATCAGGCCTCTCAACTTAAAAGTAGAGATCGTCTCTACTAAATAATTTAATTTATAATTACCGTGAACAAAGATTTAATTATCAATGTAAGCCCCAAGAAAATTTCTATAGCCTTGTTGGAAGATGATCAGCTAATGGAGATTAATGAGGAAAAGCTTGATAATAATTATAGTGTAGGTGATTTATACCTTGGAAAAGTTAAGAAAGTAACTCCAGGTCTTAATGCAGCATTTGTTGATGTTGGACATGAGAGAGATGCTTTTCTTCATTACCATGATTTGGGACCCAAGGTTCGTTCTTTGAACAAGTTTGTCAAAATAAGTAACAATTCTAATAGTAAAAATGTAAAATTAAAAGATTTTACTTTTGAACCAGAAATTGTTAAAACAGGAAAAATTCAAGAAGTTCTTTCAGTAAATCAAACAATATTAGTACAGGTAGCAAAAGAGCCTATAAGCTCAAAAGGTCCTCGTATTACTAGTGAGATTGCTTTAGCAGGAAGATATGTTGTTTTAGTGCCTTTTTCAAATCGTATATCAGTTTCTCAAAAGATTAAAGATTTTGAGGAACGTAATCGATTAAAAAGATTAGTTAAAAGTATTAGACCAACAAATTTTGGTGTTATTATTAGAACAAGTGCTAGGGATAAGCGTGTAGCTGATATCCTTGCAGATATCGATAATCTTGAAAAGAAATGGAATGATACAGTTAAAAAGCTTAATTCTGCTTTTCCACCAGAGAAAGTACATGGTGAATTAGGTCGTACATCAACAATTTTACGTGATTTGTTAAATAAGTCATTTAATAGTGTTGTTGTAGATGATAGCAAAATGGCTGAAGAACTTAAAACATACATTTCTTCTTTTGCTCCCGATAGAGTGGATATAGTAAAGTTTCATAAAACTAGTACTCCTGTATTTGAACAGTTTAATGTTGATAAACAAATAAAAGGCTCTTTTGGAAAAAAAGTAACAATGAAATCCGGAGCATACTTGATAATAGAACATACTGAAGCGATGCACGTTATTGATGTCAATAGTGGACACCGTATCAAAAAAGAACTTAATCAAGAGGATGCTGCTCTTCAAGTGAATATGATATCTGCCAAGGAAATTGCCAGACAACTTCGTTTGAGAGATATGGGTGGAATTATCGTTGTCGATTTTATAGATATGACTGTAAAAGAACATCGAACAGAATTGTATAATTTCCTTAAGGCCGAAATGAAAGGTGATAAAGCTAAACACACTATTCTCCCTGTTACAAAATTTGGTTTAATCCAAATTACTAGACAGAGGGTTCGTCCAGAAATGGAAATAGAAACTCAAGAGAAGTGTCCAGTTTGTCATGGGTCAGGTGAAGTGAAATCTGCTGTTCTTATTGCTGATGATATCGAAAACAATATTCGATTCTTATTGCAAGAACAAAATGAGAAGACTCTTACCATAAGACTACATCCATTCATTTATGCACACTTTAAAATAGGATTGTTTAATTTTAAATGGAAGTGGTTTAAAGAGTATCGTAAGTGGGTTAACTTAATCCCTGATAATTCATACCATTTCTTAGAATATCACTTTTTTAATAAACAAGGTGATGAAATAAAACTATAAAAGAATACATTATAATTATTATATAGACCGTTGAAAAATCAACGGTCTTTTTTTATGCCTATATTTTTCTTTATTCTATAAAATGTATTGTATATAGTGATACCTTTGTATTTGCCAAGATTTCTAAAATTATTATTGCTAAACTATGGATAATGTAATTTTTAAGGATATAATCTCAAAGCTTGAAAGGTATTGCGACTATCAAGAGCG
Organism: Bacteroidota bacterium; assembly: GCA_003648395.1. The sequence continues at coordinate 10,567 of QMPB01000036.1, read as the reverse complement.
ATGTAGTTTTGATGTTATAAATAAACTTAAGAATATAGATGCGCCAGAAGTTATATTTGATGATGTAATTCAATATTTAGAAGAGCATGAGTATATTGATAATTTGAGATATGCAAAAATATTTACTTCTAGTAAATTTTCCAATAAAAGATGGGGAAAGAAAAAAATATATGTAGCATTGCGTGCTAAAAGAATTGATAGTAAAGATATTAATATAGCTTTAGCTAAGATTGATGAAAATGAGTATTATAATGCCTTAGTTTATATTTGTGAAACTAAACTTAGAAATATAGGTGATATTAAGACAAATGTGAATAAGAAAAAACTCTTGAACTTTGCATTGCAGAGAGGTTTTGAAAGCACATTGATTTGGCAATTTATAAATGAGAATACAAAAAACTAATTATAAAATGGTAACAAAGGAACAATATAAAGAAAACATTGAAAGGCTTGAAGCTTTGAGGGGGTATCTTTGACCTCGATCGAAAGAAAATGGAAATTGAGGAAGAGGAATTAAAAACTCAAGACCCTAACTTTTGGGATAATCCTAAAAAAGCTGAAGTATTACTCAAAAAGATAAAAGATAAAAAACGTTGGGTTGAACGTTGGTCTGAGGCAAACGAGGCAAATGATGACCTTGATGTTTTGTTTGAATTTTATAATTTGGGTGAGATAGAGGAGCATGAGGTAGAGCAAAAATATAACGAAATTATTAGTAAAATTGATGATTTGGAGTTATTAAATATGCTGGGAGAGGAGAGTGATTCTTTAAACGCTATGTTGCAAATAAACCCAGGAGCTGGTGGTACTGAAAGTCAAGATTGGGCTCAAATGCTGATGCGCATGTATATGCGTTATGGAGAGCGAAAGGGCTATAAAGTAAAGATAGTTGAAGAGCAAGATGGCGAAACTGCAGGAATAAAATCAGCAACTATTGAATTTGAAGGGGAAAATGCTTTTGGTTTTTTAAAAGCAGAAAATGGGGTTCACCGCTTGGTGCGTATTTCACCATTTGATTCTGCATCGCGTAGGCATACTTCTTTTGCTTCAATTTATGTATATCCCATTGTTGATGATAGTATTGAAATAATTCTAAACCCAGCTGATTTGGATTGGGATACTTTTAGAGCTGGAGGACCAGGAGGTCAACATGTTAATAAAACAGAGTCGGCAGTTCGACTAAGACATGCTCCTAGTGGTTTTGTAGTAGAATGTCAAGAAACTAGATCACAACTTAAAAATAGAGAAAAAGCAAAAAAAATGCTTAAATCTAAACTTTATGAGCTTGAATTGCGTAAGAAACAAGAGGATAGTAAAATAGTAGAAGATGGAAAGATGAAAATAGAGTGGGGCTCGCAAATACGATCGTATGTTATGCACCCGTATAAGCAAGTAAAAGATGCCCGTACAAAATTTGAATCTTCAAATGTGCAAGCTGTAATGGATGGCGATATTGATGATTTTATTAAAGCATTTTTAATGCAATAATTTATGAATAATAGGATATTAATTTATTTTAAATATGAGAATAGCTTTTTTTGCAATACAGTATTTCGATAACTATAAAGATAATTATCAGTCAATGATTGATAAGTTGGAGCAAGCAAATTGCGAAATATTTATAAATAAGGATTTTTATAGACTTCTGAAAAATAAAGTAAATTTTAGAAGAGAACCATTTGTATACTCAACCCTTGAGGATTTTAAGAAAAAACCTCATGCTTTTTTTAGTTTGGGAGGCGATGGTACTATATTAGATACAGTACAAGTTGTACGTGGTTCTAATATTCCTATTCTGGGAATAAATATGGGTAGGTTAGGTTTCTTATCATCAGTATCATTGAAAGAAGTAGATAGAGCAATTGATAGTGTTTTAAAAAATAATTATATTCTTGATAAACGGACTTTGCTGTCTTTACAAACAGAAGATAACCTTTTTGGAGAACTTAATTTTGCTTTAAACGAATTTGCTATTCAGCGTAAAGACCATTTATCGATGATTGTTGTGCATGTATATATCGATGATCAGTTTCTGAATTCCTATTGGTCTGATGGATTATTAATTTCAACGCCAACAGGATCTACAGCATATTCTCTTTCTGTAGGTGGCCCCATTGTAACTCCCGGAGCAGGTATTTTTATTATCTCACCAATTGCACCTCACAACCTTACTGTAAGGCCAATAGTAATTCCCGATAATAGTACTATAAAACTAAAAATTCAAGGCCGATCAAAATCGTTCTTAGTTGGTTTAGATTCGAGGTTTGAAACAATAGAGGCATCAAGAGAATTAGTTATTAAAAAATGTGAATTTTCGGTAAATATGATACAAGTTGATAGCAGAAGTTTTTTTGATACAATTAGAGATAAATTGAACTGGGGTTTGGATATAAGGAATTGATTTTCAGGGATAAACTCCAATTGGCTTTTTAGCTAAAATATTTTACCTTTGCTAACTATTGAAAAAGACAATATTATGTTTTTTTCTTAGTTATAGACTACAACACACAATGAAATTATTATGAAGAAACTCTTAATTATTATTACAGCCTTATTGCTATCATTGGGCTCTTATGCCCAACGTCATGAGATAGGTTTATTTGGTGGTATATCTTATTATATGGGTGATTTAACTCCTACACATTTTAGTCTTCCTGGCTATAATTTTGGACTTCAATATAGATATGATATTAATAGAAGATTTGCTATAAGGTTAGTGGGACATTATGGCCAAATAGCAGGTAATAGTAAGAATGACTCTGAAAGTAAGCGTTATAAAAATTTAAGTTTTCACTCTCATATTCTAGATATAGAAGGAGGAATTGAAATAAATTTCTTAGAATACGAGCCAGGTAGTAAGAATCATAGATTCACACCATATATATTTGCTGGTTTGTCAATTTTTAGTTTTAACCCAAAAACTTATTACGATGGAGAAGAATATGAACTTCAACCTTTAGGAACAGAGGGACAAGGACTAACAGCATATCCAGAAAATAAACCATATAAATTAGCAGCATTGGCTATACCATTTGGAATTGGTATAAAGTGGAGTGTTTCTAAAAGAGTTAGTTTAGGATTAGAGTGGGGTTTAAGAAAAACATTTACTGATTACTTAGATGATGTAAGTACGCGTTATCCTGATCCAAGTATTCTACAATCAGAGAAAGGAGCTTTAGCGGCATTATTAAGTAATAGACAAAATGAGCAGGAATATATTGAAGCGGGTTATGATATATCTATAGGACCTAATGGTATTCCTAATAATAAAGCTGATTATGATTTTTATATGCAGTCAAAAGGTAACGGTGGAGGACAAAGAGGTGGCGAAGCTAATGATTGGTATGGTATTGCAGGTATTACTGTAATGTTTAAGATAGTAGGCAAAAAAGCAGCTCGTTGCCCAGCATATAAAGAAAGAGGCTATTATAAAGAATATCATCGATAATTTGCTAGAGATTTTGAAAGAGAGAATTGATTTAAGTAAAGTCCCGAAACATATTGCTATAATAATGGATGGTAACGGTAGATGGGCTAAAAAGCATGGTAAATTACGTGCCCTTGGGCATAAAGCCGGAGTACTGCCTGTTCGTGAAGTTTCAGAAGCGGGTTCTGAGCTTGGAGTAGATTATATTACTCTTTATGCTTTTTCTACAGAAAATTGGAATAGACCTAAGGCAGAAGTTGATGCTCTTATGACATTATTGGTAAGTAGTATTAAAAAGGAAATTAAAGATTTAAAAAAAAATAATATACGATTACAGGCAATTGGTGATTTATCCTCATTGCCTTCTATTAGCCAGAAAACATTAAGAGAAGCTATTGCTGAAACTGCTGATAACGATGGTTTAACCCTAGTGTTGGCATTGAGTTATGGCTCTCGTTATGAAATAGTTAATGCAGCAAAGAAATTAGCTGTAAAACTTAAGAATAATGAAATATCAGAAAAAGATTTTACGGAATTAGCATTAAGTAATGAGCTTTATACAAGTGGTATTCCTGACCCAGAGTTAATGATACGTACCAGTGGTGAATTAAGAATCAGTAACTTCTTAATGTGGCAATTAGCTTATGCTGAACTTTACTTTACGGATAAACTTTGGCCAGATATTAGAAAGAATGATTTGTATGAGGCAATTTACGATTTTCAGAATAGAGAACGTAGGTTTGGAAAAACTAGTGAGCAACTATAAAAAAGAAGACTAAAGAATGAAGAATAGTATTTTATTAATAATAATAATGATGATGTTGTCATCTAATCTTGCTTATTCACAACAGAAGCAGAAATCTGATGACAGAATTGATTATACATCTCCAAAAGAATATTTTATAGGTGGTATCACCATTAGTGGAGTAAAGTATCTTGATAATAATGTTCTTATTATGATATCTGGGCTTTCTGTTGGTGATAAGATTACTATACCTGGCGATGATATTGCAAAAGCAATAAAGAAGTTATGGAAGCAAGGCCTTTTTGAGAATATTGTAATTACTTATACGAAAATTCAAGGTGATAAGATTTATCTAGATATTGAACTTATTGAAATGCCAAAGCTTAATAGATTTAGCTTTAGAAATATTCGTAAGTCTGAGGCTGATGATTTACGCGATGAACTTGGTATTGTAAGAGGTGATGCTGTTAACGAAAATGTTATTATTAGATCTAGAAATATTATAAACCAATACTTTATTGATAAAGGATTTTATTTTGTAGAAACAAATGTAATACAGAAAAAAGATACTGTTCTTTCTAATCAGATTGCACTTGTTTTTGATATTAAAAAGAATGAGAAAGTAAAGATTAATGAAATACATATAGTTGGCTCTAAGGATCTTGACACTGAGCAACTAAAAATGAAACTTAAGGAAACTAAAGAAAAACGCTGGTATCGAATCTGGAAAAAATCAAAATATATTAAGAATGATTTTGATGAAGATATGAAAACAGTGATGGCTTATTATAATAAACAGGGTTATAGAGATGCTCGAATAATAAGTGATAGTATTGTTAAGATTAATGATCAATTGGTTGATTTGTATGTTAATATTAATGAAGGAACACGTTTTTACTTTGGTGAGATAAATTGGGTAGGTAATACTAAATATACTACAAAAACACTAAATAGAGTTCTTGGACTTAAAAGAGGTGATGTATATGATAGAGATAAGTTAGAAACTCGCCTTTTTATGGATATGGAAAAGGGTGATGTTCACTCTTTATATATGAATCAAGGTTATTTATTCTCGTCTATAACACCTGTAGAGAGTAGGATTAAAGGTGATACAATAGATCTGGAGGTAAGAATTTACGAAGGAAAACAAGCAATAGTTAGTAGTGTAACTGTTAAGGGAAATACTAAGACACATGATAATGTGATACTTAGAGAAATACGTACCAAGCCAGGGCAACTATTTAATAGAGCCGATATTATTCGTACACAACGAGAGTTAGCACAGTTGCAGTATTTTGATCCACAAAAGCTTAATGTTAATCCAAAGCCAAATCCTGCTGAAGGAACTGTGGATATAGAATATATAGTTGAAGAAACATCTTCTGACCAGATAGAAATGTCGTTGGGTTGGGGTATGGGTGCACTTATTGGTACTGTTGGAGTTTCTTTTAATAACTTTTCTTTAAAAGGGGTAGGCGATAAAAAAGCCTGGCGACCAATTCCTTCAGGAGATGGTCAGAAACTAAGTTTAAGAATACAATCAAATGGTATTTATTATCAATCGTATAGTGCATCGTTTACCGAGCCTTGGTTAGGTGGTAAAAAACCAATGGCCTTATCTGTGTCGGCGTACCAATCAGTGCAAACTAATGGTCAACCAATAGGAACTCCTAATAGGTCAGCTATTACAATTTCGGGAATAACTGTAGGTTTAGGAAAAAGACTTAAATGGCCTGATGATTATTTTCAATTGTATCAGAGCATAAGTTTTCAGAATTATAATTTGAATAACTACGCTCGAGTTTTTAGTTTTGATAATGGTAATTCAAATAACTTATCATATACTGTAGCCTTGAGTAGAAACTCGGTAGATGCTCCAATATACCCAACAACGGGTTCAGAGATTTCTACAAGTTTTCAATTTACTCCACCTTATAGTTTATTGAATAATAAGGACTATCTTCATATGGAAGATTCAGAGAAATTTAATTGGATTGAGTATTATAAAATTAAAGTTAAATTTGCTTGGTTTACATATTTCGGAAAATCAAGTGCTGAGCGAAAGTTAGTTTTACATACAAGAGCTAAATTTGGTTTCTTAGGATATTATAATGAAGATATAGGCTATTCGCCATTTGAAAGATTTTACCTTGGAGGTGATGGACTGAGTGGTTATTCGCTTGATGGTAGAGAGCTAGTAGGTATGAGAGGTTATACAAATAACTCACTTTCGCCACCCAATGGAGCAACGGTATATACTAAATACACTATGGAATTACGTTATCCAATTTCTACAAACCCAATGGCAACAGTATTTATTCTTGCTTTTGTTGAAGCAGGTAACTCGTGGGCTACTTTAGATAAATTTAATCCATATGATGTTCACCGTTCTGCAGGAGTTGGTGCAAGAATTTATTTGCCAATGTTTGGTTTACTTGGTCTTGATTGGGCTTATGGATACGATCCTATACCAGGATTCCCTGGAATGGCAGGAAATCAGTTTCACTTCTCTATGAATGGTTCTATTGATTAAAAAAAATGTGAAATAATTGAATACGATGATTCTTGGAACATTTATTGTTAGTGCATCAGCTTAATTCATAAATATACATAAAATGAAAAAAATATTAGTAGCAATTGTATTATTCTTAGGGGTTGGAATTGGAGCTCAAGCGCAAAAGTTTGCTTATGTAGATACACAGTATATTCTGGATAATATTCCAGAATATAAAATGTCGCAAACTCAACTTGATGATTTATCAAAAAAATGGCAACAAGAAATTGAAGAAAAAATTGGTGAAATTGACCGGTTATTCAAAGCTTATCAAACTGATGCCGTATTATTACCAGAGGATGTGAAGAAACAGCGAGAGGATGAAATTTTTCAGAAAGAAAAAAACTTACGTGAGTTGAAGAAAAAGCGTTTTGGAAAAGATGGCGATTTGTTTAAAAAGCGTGAAGAACTAATTAAGCCACTTCAAGATAAAATTTTTAATGCAATAAAAACAATGGCCGACCAGAGAGGTTACGCAATGATTTTTGATAGGTCAGGTAGCTTGAGTATACTATACGCCAACGAACGATATGATAAGAGTGATGAAGTGTTAGAGGATTTAGGCTATTCAGCAGGAGGAAGCAACAGTGGTAAAAGTGGAGGCAGTGGAAGTAGCAGTAGTAAAAACTCGACTAAAAGAAGATAGTAGCAATATTGATGAATTTTTTTATTAAATTTGCCGATTGGTTTTAAAATATTTTTTGACCACATTATTAAATTATTAATCTTGAAAATTATAACTAAAGTGGTCGTTATAATTTTACTTAAATTATTGAAATGAAACATATTAAAATTTTAGCAGTATTAGTTGTATTGATGTTCTCTGTATTTACTGTACAAGCTCAAAAAACAAAAGTAGGCGTAGTAAATATTGGTGAAATATTAGTACTAATGCCAGAATATGATTCTTTGCAAGTTGCTTATAAAGCAAAATACGAAAGTATTCAAAGAGATTTGCAAATGATGGTAGCAGAGTATCAGCAGAAAGCTAAAGAGTTAGAAATGACTCGTGCTCAGAATACAAATATTATTAATAGTGCTCTAGAAGAGGGCTTAGTAGACTTGCAAAAGAGAATTGAAAGAATTCAGCAAGGAGCTCCTGCTGAGTTAGATGCTTTTGAACAAGAACAAATTAATCCTTTACTTGACCGTATTAGAACGGCTATTAAGGAAGTAGCAAAAGAAAATGGATATTCTCATATCATAAATAACTCGCAAGAGCAAGTTATTTACTTTGAAGAGTCATCTGATATTCTACCATTAGTTAAGAATAAAATGGGATTAAAAGATAAGCCTGTACCAACTTTGGGACAGTAGTACTGTAAGGAAATTATATTAAAAGGTTGTTTGTTAATTCAAACAGCCTTTTTTTTTGAAGTGTTTTTAGTAAAATTAGTCAATGAATAAGTTGTCTATCATCTGACTACTTCATTTATAAACATGAGACTTTACACTAGTCTTAATTTTAGAATTTTTTCACAAAAAAAATAACTTATACGAGCGTAATAGTATTACTTTTGTAGTTATTGAAAGAGCATTATATTAAGCTATTATTTCTAACTATAGAATAGAAAATATATTATTATAACAATATAACACCCTTATTATGAGATCAAAAATTGTTGCAGGTAACTGGAAAATGAATAAAAAATTTGATGAAGCAGATGAGCTTTTATTTCAAATTTCTGAAGAATTAAGTAATAATCCTCTTAAGGATGTTCAACTAGTGGTATGTCCTCCATCATTATATTTAGAACTTGCTACAGATTTTGCGGAATCTAGTGATTTAAAAATAGGCGCTCAGAATGTTTCACATCAAAAATCGGGAGCATATACTGGTGAATTATCTGTAGAAATGTTGAATTCTGTAGATGTAGAATATTGCATTATTGGCCACAGTGAGCGTAGAAAGTACTTTTCTGAATCATCAGAAATGTTGGCTCAAAAGGTAGATAATCTTCTGGAGTTTGGTATTGAGCCAATCTTTTGCATAGGAGAGCAACTTGATGATAGGGAAGCTGGTAATCATTTTGATTTGGTGAAAAAACAACTTTCAGAAGGTTTATTTCATTTGTCTGCTAGTGAGTTTTCTAATATTGTAGTAGCTTATGAGCCGGTATGGGCAATAGGTACTGGAGTAACTGCTAGCCCTGAGCAAGCACAAGAGATGCATGCTTTTATTAGAGATGTTATATCAGAGAAATATGGTAGTGATATAGCTGAAGAAACTACAATTCTTTATGGTGGAAGCTGTAATGCAAAAAATGCAAAAGAGCTATTTTCAAATAAGGATGTAGATGGTGGACTTATCGGTGGAGCTTCATTAATAGCTAAGGACTTTATTACTATTGCAAATTCATTCTAATATATTATGGGACGTGCTTTAGCAATAGATTATGGGCAAAAACGTATTGGTATTGCTGTTACTGATGAATTAAAGATAGCAGCAAATGGACTAGATACTATTCATGTGAAAGATATACATGTGTTTATAAAGAAATATGTTGCTGAAAATGATGTTGATACTTTTGTTGTAGGCTTGCCCATAACGTTGGATTATAAACCTTCAGAATCAACTACCTTTGTGGAGAACTTTGTAGGTTGGCTTAGAAATAAATTTCCAAATATTGAGATTGTAAGAATTGACGAAAGGTTTACTTCAAAAATGGCTTTTCAAACTATGATTGATAGTGGGATTAGTAAGAAAGCTAGGAAAAATAAAGAATTAATTGATAAAATTAGTGCAACTATTATTCTTCAATCTTATTTAAGTTCAATATAATAAAACAAATGTAGAGAGTTTGCTCTGCGAAATATATATAAAAATGACATTTCCAATAGTAGCCTATGGGCACCCAAATTTACGAAAAATTGCTATTGACATAGATAAGGATTATCCAGATTTGGATAACTTAATAGAATCTATGTTTGAGAGTATGTACCAAAGCAATGGTGTTGGTCTAGCAGCACCCCAAATAAATAAATCCATTAGATTATTTACAATAGATGCATCACCTTTTACAGAAGAAGCACAAACAGAGATTGAATTTAAGGAGGTGTTTATAAATGCTAAATTAGTTGAAGAAACTGGAGATATGTGGGCTTTTAATGAAGGGTGCTTGAGTGTGCCTGGCATTAATGAGGATATAATGCGTCTTTCTAAAATTAGAATTCAATATTATAACGCTAATTGGGAGTTTCAGGATAAAGAATTTGATGGTGTTATAGCAAGAGTTATACAGCACGAATACGATCACTTAGAAGGTAAGTTATTTGTTGATCACCTTTCAGGACTTAGGAAAACTATACTTAAAGGAAAACTTAACGATATAACCAAGGGAAAAGTGACTGCAGATTATAGAATGATTTTTGCAAAACAAAAGAAAAGAAGATAAAATAATAAAACTATAGAAATGAACAAGATATATATTGTAATTATATTAACTATTTCTGGATTTATGTTCTCATGTGATAGCAACTTAAATACAGAGAATACGATTTCGAAAGAAGATATAAAGAAGCAAATTGATTCTTTGAAATCAGAATTATATAAAGGGATTTCGAACCCATCTAATGATATAACGGCTAAACTAGTTGTTAAGCAATATACGAATTATGCTTATGCTTTTCGTGAAGATAGTTTATCAAAGAATTATTTATTTGAATGTGCTCAGGTTAATGTTGGCTTAGGTTTATCTCCAGAGGCAATTGCTAATCTTGATACTCTTGTAGCATGGTATCCACAAGATAAGATTGCACCTTCAGCACTACAGTTTAAAGCTTTTATATTGGATGATAGAATGCATCGATGGCAAAAGGCGGCTGAAGTTCTTGATGAGCT
>QMPB01000035.1 GCA_003648395.1 Bacteroidota bacterium | reverse complement strand
CATTATCATACTTCACCACAAACAAATCACCATCTTTAATATTTGGGTGCTTCGATACATCTTTTAAATGTTGATGAATATCTTTTGATGCTTTAACAAAATCCTCTTCTTTATAAATGTCTTTAGCTATCTTAAATAACACATTTAGCTCTATATCAATATCATGCTTAAATTCATAAGTAGACAAACTAGTAGAAAATGGTTTCAAAAATATCTTTCTTAATAGATCTTCCTCTGGATCATTATTAACTCCATATTCTTTCTCATTGAGAAAAGAAACACTTTGATCCATTCCTATTCTATGAAAAATCAGGTTATTTATTATTGCTTCATCAAATTCTATCATGCTATGGTCTAATTAAAATATATTTTGCAAAAATAGATTTATATGGAATTGATTTAGCGAAATATTTCACAATTTTTATGCATTATAATTTTCACATAAAGTAGTTCTACAAATTATATTAGTAAGATTTTTTTTAATAATTAATTCTTACAATTCGTATTTTCTTTATCTTCGAAAAATAATAAAACAGCAAAAATAGTATACTTATGAAAGCGATGATATTTGCGGCAGGATTGGGGACTCGCCTCTATCCTATTACAAAAGACAAACCTAAAGCTTTAGCTCCTTTTTTGAATATGAGCTTATTAGCTTATAATTTAAGATATTTAGCTAATTCAGGTATAAACCAATTCATTATTAATACTCATCATTTTGCGGATAAAATTGAAGAATATTTAAAACAAAATAATAATTTCGGATATAATATAACACTAAGTTACGAAGAAATACTACTTGATACTGCTGGTGGGCTAGCAAAAGCTGCTCATCTTTTTGATGGAAATGAAGATATATTATTATACAATGTTGATGTAATCTCGAATATTGATATTAGAAGAATGTATCAATTTCATAAGGAGAATAAAAGCATGGCTACTCTTGCAATAAGAAATAGAGATACTTCACGCTATCTTTTATTCAACCATGAGAATAGACTTGTAGGCTGGCAAAACATTAGTAATGGTAATGAAATATGGTGTGATAAAAAAAATGATAATGTTAATCAGTTTGCATTTAGTGGTATTCACTGGATTAATTCTTCTTTAATAGAGAAGTTAATAATTGAGAAATTATCAATAGTGCCATTTTACTTAGACAAAGGAAAAGATAATAAGATTATGGGCTATGAACATAATGATAACTATTGGTTCGATTGTGGTAAAATAGAAAGTCTTAAGGCAGCAGAAGAATATATTAACCAACAACAAAAAAAATAAAAAGATGGCAAAGTTTCTCGAAAAAGTTGCTAAAGAATTACTTTTACTCTCAAAAGATGAGCTGAGAGATGCACTTATAATACTTCCAAACAGAAGAGCAAAACTATATTTGACAAGGCATATTGCCAATAATGTAAATGAGCCAATTTGGTCTCCAGAAATTATTGCCATAAATGATTTTGTATATAATAACTTAAAAATAACTGAAACAGATAATATTGAGTTGATTCTCAAACTCTTTGAAGTACACAAGAAAATAGACCCTAAAAATGCACAAAGCCTTGATCAGTTCACAACATGGGCTGACTTGCTATTGAGTGACTTTAATGAAATAGACTTATTCTTGGTTTCTGCTAAACATCTTTTCTCTTATTTGAAAGATGCAAAAGAAATTGCACAATGGAATCTTGAACCAGATAAACTTACCGAACAAGAACGAAGTTACTTAAAATTTTATGCTAGTTTGGAAAAATACTATAATGAATTTAAAAAAACACTTCTAACAAATAACACAGCATATCAAGGTATGGCTTATCGATTGTTATCTGAGAAGGCTAACAAATTAGACTTAGATTATTCACATATTTACATTGCTGGGTTCAATTCTCTAAGTCCATCCGAAGAGCTAATATTCAAGAAAATAAAAGAGAATTTTAATGCAAAAATGTTTTGGGATATTGATAGGTACTACTTTGAAAACAAAAGTCATGAGGCAGGAATATCACTACGACGAGAGCTTAAAAATGAAGATATCACGAAAGTAGATTTCATAGGTAATTATTTAAGTTCAAACGCCAAAAAGATTGATATTTATGGCATTGAAGGCAATCTTGCACAAGTAAAATTTGCTGCTCAACTTATTGAAAAACAATTGGAAGATACAAATCTAAAACTTGAAGACACAGCTATTGTTCTTGCAAATGAAGAATTAATGATTCCAATGATTAGTTCTATACCTGAGTCTGTCGATAAGTTTAATCTTACAATGTCGTATCCATTAAGACTTCATCCTAGTTACGATTTAGTAATGAATATTCTGGATTTATTCAAGAATTATAATTTTGAAGCCAAAGAACAAAAAGAATTAAGCATCTATTATAAGTTTTTCCTGAATTTCGTTCAACACCCTTATATTAAAGAATATTTAAACAGTGGAAATAGTGAATCTACAAATAATATTATCTCTAAAATTAATAAAGATAACATAAGTAAAATCATTATTAATAAAGAGTTTATTAATGTATTTGGAAAACCTTCTGATGAACTTTTATTACTATTTGATATATTAAAAGGAGTAAATAATAATGTAAATTCTGTTCTTGATATTACAATTAATATATTTGAATTATTGGAAAATCAGGAATCGGAATCAAAACCTGAGAATGCCTATTTCAATCATTTTATAGACATATTTACTAATTTAAAAGATTTGCTCAAAGAAGTTAACTTTATCAAAAAATTAACAACTCTTAGTCGGTGGGTTCAGAATACAATGAATCAAGCTCCAATACCTTTTAGTGGCGAACCTCTTGCCGGGCTTCAAGTAATGGGAATGCTTGAAACACGTACATTGGACTTCAAAAATATAATTATACTTTCAGTAAATGAAGGGATTCTGCCCAAAACAAAACCTTACCAAAGCTTTATTCTATTTGATATAAAGAAAGAGTTCAATATGCCATTACCATCAGAAAATGATTCAATTATGGCTTACCACTTTTATAGACTTCTTCAAAGAGCAGACAATGTAAACCTAATTTACAATATTAGCCCAGGACAGATTCAAGGCAATGAAATGAGTAGGTTTATTAAGCAAATTGAACTTGAAATGCCATTGATAAATCCTAAAATAGAGATTAGTCATCAAAAAGTTCAATTCAAATTCCAATCAGAAGATAAAGTGCAGGATATCTCAGTACAAAAATCTCCTTTAATAATTGAGAAAATTAAAAACTATGCAATAAATAAGGGCTTCTCTCCTTCTTCGTTGAATAATTATAAGAAATGCAGTTATTTTTTCTATTTGCAGAAAATTGTTGGACTTAAAACTGATGAAGTTATTGAAGAACAAATGGCATACAATACTCAAGGAACTATTATTCATGAGACTTTAGAAGACTTCTATAAAGAGTATATTAACAAGAATATTACAGTTGACGATTTGAAAAAATCGAAAAAAAAGATTCTAAATATATTTATTAATAAGATTACAGAAGAATTTGAGAATCTTAATACTAAAACAGGTAGAGGGCTTATTACAAAAAAGATACTAGAACAATACCTCAAGAATTATATTAATAATGAAATTAAATATCTTGAAAAGAATGAATGCCATATTCTTGGATTAGAAGAAAAACTATCGAAAGAGCTGATTTTTAATATAAATAAAGAGAAGATTAAAATTAGTTTTGGAGGTAGTGCTGATAAAATTGACAAGAATAAAAATACTATTCGGATAGTAGATTACAAAACAGGCAAAGTTGAACCAAGAGAACTATCTATAAGTATATTCAGAGGCTTTGACCAATGGGAGAATATGTTTAGCGAAAAGTACGACAAAGCTTTTCAGTTAATGATGTATGCTTGGATGTATTGGGATAATAAACCAGTGGGATATTACATCCAATCAGGTATTTCAGCATTAAAAAATAATGGAGAATACTATCCTTTAGAGCTCTATAAAGAATATTCAATTTCAGAAGAAAATATTAGTAGATTTGAAGAAGATTTAAAACTCCTTATTGAGACATTATTTGATAAGGAAACCCCTTTTAAACAAAGGGAAAATGATAGAATATGTATTAATTGTGAGTTTAAGGATGTTTGCGAAAGATAAAATTACAATTTGAATATTTAGGTATTGCTAAGAAATAACTTGACCATTCAAGCTTGCTCTTTTGCACGCTAACTTCGTAACAAAGTCTTAATATTGATGATTAATAGAGTAGAAAAATAAAAAAATGAAGACCAATAATAACAATAATAATAGTTTTGCGGCAATAGATTTTGAATTAGCAAATGGTGTGCGCAACAGTGTTTGTTCAGTTGGAATAGTTGTAGTTGAGGATGGAGAAATAGTTGACCAATACTACAGTCTTGTAAAACCTCCAACGAATAAATATCATTGGGGAAACAGCAGAGTAACAAAGATATATGCTAAAGACACCAAGAATTCACCTAGATTTATTGATATATACCCAGAAGTACAGAAAAGGCTACAAGGTAGATTTATGGTAGCTCATAATGAGGGCTTTGACAGAGATGTTTTGAAAAAAGTAATGGAGTATCATAAACTTGATTATTCACAACTTAACTTGCCCGACAAATGGGAAGATACAGTAGAGATATTTCAAGCCTTAGGAACTAAATCTGCTAAGTTAAACAATCTTTGTAAAGAATATGATATAGAAATCGAGCATCATAACGCATTAAGCGATGCAAAAGCTACTGCTCGTTTGTATTTGATAAGTTTAGGACTGGAAAGAGAAGAACAAAAATAACCTTTAGTATAAGCTCCTTTCAGTTTAATAATTCTCTATGCTAATCCAGTAAATCCCATAAAAGCAAGAGCAAGAATACCACCAACCAATAAAGCTGTAGGTACACCTCTCATTCCTTTTGGAACTTCCATAAGGTCTAAATGCTCTCTAATTCCTGAAAACAACACCATTGCTAAACCAAAACCAATAGAAGTAGCCATTGCAAAAACAACTCCTTCCATTAGATTAAAATCTTTTTGAATGGTAAGAATTGCAACTCCAAGAACTGCACAGTTAGTTGTAATTAATGGTAGAAAGATACCTAAAGCTTGGTATAATGCTGGAGATACTTTTTTAAGCATTATCTCAACCATTTGCACCAATGAAGCAATTACAAGTATAAACGTTATGGTTTGAAGAAATTCTATATGAAATGGTACTAGAATATAATTCTGAATTAACCAAGTAACTATTGTCGCGATAGTTATTACAAACATTACTGCACCACTCATCCCTACTGAGGTAGAAACTTTTCCGGAAACACCTAAGAAAGGACATACACCTAGAAACTGTGCTAAAACAACGTTATTTACGAATATCGCTGCTATTATTATTACTATATATTCCATAATATTATATTATTTGTTTGTTGTTCTTTGTTTGTTGTCTTTGTTAAATAACAACAAACAATAAATAAAGAACACTGAACATTATTTATTAATTCGTTTAACTAAGGCTATTAGATATCCCAATACAATAAATGCTCCCGGAGCAAGTACAAAAACAATCATAGTGATTGGATTGCCTTTATCATCAGTAGGGAAAATATGTAATGGAAAACCAAATAAAGCTCCTGAACCAAGTATTTCTCTAATACCACCTAAAATTGTTAATGCGAAAGAAAAGCCTAATCCCATTCCAAGACCATCAATAATAGATGAGAAAACATCATTTTTAGAAGCAAAAGCTTCAGCACGACCTAAAACAATACAGTTTACAACAATAAGAGGTATAAACAATCCCAACTGAGCATGTAAAGCTTGAAGATAACCTTGCATTAATAAGTCAACTATTGTAACAAATGATGCAATAATTACAATAAAGGCAGGAATACGAACCTTGTCTGGTATAAAATTCTTAACCAAAGAAACCACCATATTAGACATTACCAATACAAAAGCTGTTGCTAGACCCATTCCAAGTCCATTAATAGCAGAAGTTGTTACTCCCAAAGTAGGACAAAGTCCAAGGAGCAGAACAAAAACAGGATTTTCAGTAATAAAACCCTTCGTTAGATTTTTAATTTGATCACTCATTATTTCTTTCCTCCTTCTGATTTAAGTGCATCATAAGCTCGCTGTGTAGCATCGCAGAATGCACGAGAGCTAATAGTTGCTGCAGTAATTGCATCAACATCACCTCCATCTTTTTTAACTTTTAATTTGAATGACTCAGGATCTTTTCCTTTAAACTGAACACTAAAATCACTTTTAGCAATATCCATTTTATCACCCAAACCTGGCGTTTCTTTATGTTCTAAAACAGCAGTATTCAAAATTATTCCATTTGGGTCGAAACCAATCATAAGTTTAAAACGACCACTAAATCCTTTATCTGTATATGTTTCAACAGCAGTACCAACTAATTGATCATTTGAATAAGCTTCAAAGAAAGTTATGGAATCTTTCCCTGTGGCAGGCATTACTTTTACAGTACGCAAAGTATCAAATTCAGGAACAACATTACCAATTGCTGCTTCAAGTTTTCTCTGTTTTGCTGCTGCAATAACATCAAATGTTTGAGTATATACAACTCCTAATGCCAATCCTGCAACACTAACTATTACTAGTAGTCGCACAAGCATATTTACAAAATTCGATTCTGGTTTCTTACCCATTGTTAACCTCCTCTCCAAAACGTTTTGGTTTAAATAAATTATTAAGATGTGGCACTACAGCATTCATAAGAAGTATTGCAAATGAAACACCCTCTGGATATGCCCCCCAAACTCTAATTATTATTGTGAGAATACCAACACCAGCACCAAATATCAACTGCCCTTTGGGTGTCATAGGTGATGTTACCATATCGGTAGCCATAAAGAAAACTCCCAGCATTAAACCTCCTGTTACAAGATGAAACAGAGGATTTACATATTGCTCTGGATTTATCATCCAAAGAATTCCTGAAAAAACGATTACAGAACCAAGAAAACTAACAGGGATATGCCAAGTAATGATTTTACGCATCAGCATATAAATACCACCTATTAATAGTAAGAATGCTGAAACTTCACCAAGAGAACCACCATTCTGCCCCATAAACATTTCTGTATAACTAGGAACTTGATTCATTAAATCTGTCATTGGTTCGCCATTCTTAATTCCTTCTTTAACAATTCCCAAAGGAGTTGCTCCGGTAACAGCATCTAAAACCATTGGAAACTTACCAACTACAGGCCAAGAAGTCATTTGTACAGGAAAAGAAATAAGTAAAAATACCCTTCCTACAAGTGCAGGATTAAAAGGATTTTTACCAAGACCTCCAAAAGACATTTTAGCAACTCCAATTGCTACTAACGCTCCTATTACAATAATCCATATTGGAAGATTTGAAGGAACATTAAATGCCAATAAAAGCCCAGTTATTGCAGCTGAACCATCCATTAATTGTGGTGGTTGCTTTAAAATAAACTTAGTAATTAAATATTCAAAAAGCATTGCTGAGCCAACTGCTACTAGTGTTACCTTTATTGCACCCATTCCAAAATAATAGAACGAGGCCAACATTGCTGGCAACATAGCAATTACGACTCCCCACATTAGCTTTTTAACGCTAAGACCTCCGTGTACGTGCGGTGATCCTGATACGGTTAGTAATCCCATTGTATTTATTGTTTATTTGGTTATCTGTTTATTTGGTTATTTGTTGTGTTGGTTAAAGTTTCGAATAAACGATTAAACAAATAACCAACTCAACATATTACTTCCTACTTCTATTTCTGATCATAAAGCCAACATTGGATTTTCCAAGTCGGATATTATCGAGTAACGGGCGACCAGAAGGGCATGTATAAACACAAGAACCACATTCTATACAATCCATTATTCTTTCTTCTTCACATTGTTCATTCTTTCCCTGACGAGCAATAATTGAAAGCAAATGAGGCTCTAATCCCATTGGACAAACTGTAGTACACTTTCCACAACGAATACAATTCATTACAGGAACTCTTTTTGCCTTTTCATTTTCAATTAACAAAACACCAGAAGTACCTTTAGTAACAGGAGCATCAAGAGTTACTAATGCTTTTCCCATCATAGGTCCACCATTAATAATTTTACCAGTTGCATCCAAACTACAATTAGATTTCTCAATTAATTCAGTAATTGGAGTTCCAATTCTTACTTTATAATTAGATGGCTTTCCAACTGGCTTTCCTGTAACAGTTACTACTCTTTCAATTAAAGGTTTATTCTTTTGAACAGCCTCATAAATAGCGTAAGCAGTACCAACATTATTTACCACACACCCAACTTCTATTGGCAATTTTCCTGATGGAATTTGACGGCCTATCAAAGCATCAATCAGCTGTTTTTCACCACCTTGAGGATATTGTACCTTAAGAGCTTTAATACTTATTCCTGTAAAATTTGCTGCAATTTTCTCCAAATTTGCTATGGCATCAGGTTTATTATTCTCAATACCAATAATAGCTTTATCAGTCTTAAGAGCTTTCATCATAATGGAAACACCTATAAGCATTTCCTCGCCTTTTTCCAACATTATTCTATGGTCAGAAGTAAGATAAGGCTCACACTCAACACCATTAATTATAAGGTAATCAACTGTTTTACCTTGAGGAACCATATATTTTACGTGAGAAGGGAAAGTTGCTCCACCCATTCCTACAATTCCCATCTCATGAATGCGCTTAACAATTTCTGATTCACTAAGACTTATTTCTTTAACAATATCACTAGAACGGTCAATAGTTTCAAGCCACTCATCACCCTCTACATTGATTATTACTGACTCCTTACGAAAGCCTGTAGAATCAAGTCTAGGTTCAATTTTAAATACTTTGCCTGAAACTGGAGAATGAATATCAGCAGATATAAAAGCCTCACCTTTGGCTAGCAATTGACCTACTTTTACCATTTCACCACGTTTTACCTGAACTTTAGCGGGAGCACCAAGGTGCTGAGCCAAAGGAACAACAGCTTGCTTTGGTATTGCAAAATCCTCAATAGCTGCCGATGCCGACATCTTATTCTCAGGAGGATGAATTCCACCAATCTTAAAAGTTAATAATCCCATTTCGATTATATTTATATGTATTTCTATATCTTATTTGTTTTTAGAACACTGATCTATTTATCGGCAGATGAATGAAACAGAGATTACTGATATTCACTTATTATAAATAATCAAGCATTCTAAATATATATATATTATTTACTCTTTTCCTCTCCCTCAGCCTCAACCTCAGCCTTTTTCTCAACCTTAACCTCAGCCTTAACCTCAACCTTTTTCTCAGCCTCAACCTCAACCTTTTTCTCAGCCTTAACCTCAGCCTTAACCTCAGCCTTTTTCTCAGCCTCAACCTCAACCTTTTTCTCAGCCTTAACCTCAGCCTTAACCTCAGCCTTAACCTCAGCCTTAGGGGGTTTTGGTTTTCTTGGTTTAAAATGAATCTCATGTATTGCATCAGTGGGACAAACTTCCACGCATTTACGACAAAGCGTACATTTCTCATAATCAATATAAGCAAGGAAATTATTCACATGAACAGCATCAAAGTTACAAACCTTTACGCAAGCTTTACAACCAATACAAGCAACAGAACAATTTAGTTTTGCAAGAGGGCCTTTTTCTTCATTAACACAAGAAACAAAGATTCGTTTTTCTTTAGGACCTCTATTTCTTAATTCAAGAATATCTCTAGGACAAGCGGCAACACAAGCACCACAAGCAATACAATTTTCTTTAACAACAGGGAGATTGGTCTCTGGATCCATATACATTGCATCGAAATCACAAGCATCAACACACTCTCCACCACCAAGACATCCAAAAGAACAACCACCAGTACCGGCAGTTAGATTAGTAGTAAACGAACAAGTTTGATCACCATCGTAATCAAATTTCGGAATTGAATTCTTAATAGAACCATTACACCTTAGAACTGCAATTTGAGGCTTTTTCTCTTCAGCTTCTAAACCAAGAATTGGAGCTAAACCTTTCATTAGGTCATTGCCACCAACAGGACAAAAGAAACCTTCCATTGTTCCTGCTTTTACAATTCCTTCGGCAAAAGCTCTACAACCAGCAAAACCACAACCACCACAATTAGCACCTGGAAGTGCTTCATCAACAATGTCGATTTTAGGATCTTCTATTACTTTGAATTTTTGGGCAACAAAATAAAGAATTACTGCTGCAGCTCCACCAATGGCAGCCATCACCCAAATTGCATTTATTATTGAAATATCCACTGTATTTAATATTTAAATTATCAATCCGTTTAAGATTTGCAAAAGTAAAAACAAGATACTTCTATAGCTAATAATTATAATAAATTATTAACGTATATATATTGTTAATTATCATTTATTTACAAAATTGACATAAAGCGATAGTGTCTACCAAACAGACTTATATTATTGACACTTACTGTTTTGTAATATTATTTAGAATGTGTCTAAATTTCATAACAAGAGAAAAAAACAAATTACAAGAAATAACTCATTGATTCACTTTACATTATAAATCAGAAAAAGTAATTACTGAACAAATTCTATGTAATAAACCTTATATTGAGTAGTTAATTAAGGGGGAAAGATTATTTAATTCTAAAATCAAAAATTTCTTTTTGGCGATGTCTTGTAGCATACAAAGCACTATAATATGGAATAAGCATTGCAAGAGAAACAAGACCTGCCATACCTTGATTATCTGTGATATTTACCATTACAATGAGTGAAACAAACATTACCAAGAAAGGGTAAATATAGCCCAACATAACAGCCTTCAAACCAACAGATTGACTAAGAACTACTATTACGGAATCTCCAACTTTATACTCTTTTCCTTCGGGTATTCTAACGTTTATTATTTTTTCTTCCATATCAGAAGCACTACAGCTACTTTTTGAGGAGCAAGAAACACAACTTGCCGAAGAAACAATTCTTATATTTAATATATCGTCATCAATACTTTGTACAGTTCCAATATGTGAAATTTCCGTTTCCTTTAATGTTTTCATTGTTATAAAATAATTTGCGGCGAAAATAATAAATAATCTAATAAAACAAACTTCCAAGCTGATAAACAATAAAAGCGGCCACCCAAGCTATTGAAGTGGTGTAAAGCATGGCAAAGATTGCCCATTTCCACTCGCCTGATTCTTTCTTAATAATAGCAATAGTAGCAACACAAGGGAAATAGAATAATACAAATAGTAAAAAACCCAAGGCTACTGGTGGAGTATATATCTTCTGTCCTATTTTAGGGCCAGATGTATAAGTTGCGTTTTGTAGTTTTGTAACTAGCGACTGCGACGCTTCGGCATCAGGGTCGGTTTGATAAAGTACTCCCATAGTTGAGACAACAATTTCTTTGGCAGCCATTCCGCTAACAAGACTTACTCCTATTCTCCAATCGAAACCCAATGGACGAATTACTGGTTCAACAAAATGCCCAAGTTTACCAATATATGATTTCTCCTGTCTTTCAGATTCCTTATCAAAATTTAATTGATGAATCTGCATATTAATACTATCTGTAAGAGCTGCCTCTTGAGTATTTATTTGCTGAGTCAATTCAATCTTTTCTGCTTCATAATCACGAGAAAAGTCTATTTCTCTTGGAAAATAACCTAAAGCCCACATAAGTACAGAAGCAATAAGAATAATTCCTGCCATTTTCTTAAGATACATATATGCTTTAAACCACATATGTTTAACAATTGAAAGACTTGTAGGCACACGATAAGGAGGCAATTCCATCACAAATGGTAATTCCTTTGCTTTTAATAATGTATTCTTAAATATATAAGCAACTATTCCCGCCATAGCAATACCAAGAGTATAAATAAAGAACAATGTTGTACCAGGATGATCTGGAAAGAATGCGCTAATCACAAGTACATAAACAGGTAATCTAGCACTGCACGACATAAATGGATTGATGAGCATAGTTACCAATCTATCATTGCGACCTTCGATGGTTCGAGTAGCCATTATTGCAGGCACATTACAACCAAAGCCCATTAAAAGAGGTATAAATGAGCGACCATGAAGCCCTACTCTATGCATTATTTTATCCATAATAAAAGCCACACGAGCCATATAGCCAGTATCTTCCATTATTGAGATAAAGAAAAACAATATTAATATATTTGGTAAAAAACTAATTACACTACCAACACCACCTATTACTCCATCAACTAATAAATCACGAAAAATACCATTAGGTAATATTGAGGACACAAAATCACTCAATAAACCAACTCCGTCAGCAATCCACTGTTGAGGATAACTTCCAATAAAGAATGTTGCTTGAAACATTATCCACATCAAGAAAATAAAAAAGGGGAAGCTATAAATTTTATCAGTAATAATATTATCAATTAAGCGTGTAAACTCACGTCTATCGAATTTATTACCAGGCTTATAGGTTTCCTTTAATGCACCATGAATATAGCCATATTTGGCATCAGTAATAGCAGATTCTGCATTCTCTTTAAAGTAATTTTTTATTCTTGCTGCTCTATCTTTTACAAGTTCTTTAATTTCAAACTCATTATAGCAAACTTTAATTTTATCAAATGCATCTTTATCTCCCTCTAAAAGCTTAATAGCAAGAAAGCGTGATGATATCCTATCTGTTAAATCGTAATTAGCAGGGTCTTTTATAACATCTTGAATCATTCCAACTGAACGCTCCAAACATTTGCCGTAATTAATATGTATATGGCGTGCTATTTCATTTTTACCCTCTTGAACTTCAACCACAAGATCAAAAAGTTCTTTTATTCCAATATTCTTTGCCCCAACAGTTTTGATAATAGGAATACCAAGCATATGCGACAAAGTATCAATATCAAGTATATCTTTTCTCTTTTCAAGTTCGTCAGACATATTCAAGGCCATTACAACCTTAATATCCATATCAATGAGCTGAGTAGTTAAGTATAGATTTCTTTCAATATTTGTTGCATCAAGTACATTGACAACAACATCTGGCATTTCATCATGAATATAATTACGAACATATAATTCTTCAGGAGTATATGCTGTGAGAGAATATGTACCTGGAAGGTCGACTATTTTAATTTTATACTTTCCGTGTTTAAATTCAGCTTCTTTGGCATCAACAGTAACACCACCATAGTTTCCAACATGCTCATGTAGTCCAGAAACAATATTAAAAATTGTAGTTTTTCCACAATTGGGATTTCCAACAAAAGCAACATTTAATGTTTTCTCTCTAAAAGCTCGTTGCTTTATTCCGCTATCTTCAGTAATAGTTCCTTTATACTCAAACTCATCAGAAACAGATTCACCTATTTGAAGAATTTCAATAAGATTAGCCTCCGATTCTCTAAGCGACACTTGGTATCCAAGAATTGAGTACTCAATTGGATCTTGCAAAGGTGCTCGTTTTACGACAGTAACTTCCTTGCCACTAACAAAGCCCATTTCCATAATTCTACGACGAAAAGCTCCTCTACCTCTAACTTTAGAGATAATCCCTTTTTGTCCTTGTGATAAGTCGCTTAATTTCAAAACTTCTAATTTGATGGCTATAAGAAAAACCAATCTTTTTGTTGTACTTTAATTGCTAATCAATTGTTTACATTAGTAAACTCCTCAATCAACCTTAATTTTTCTTATTTAGCTCTATTAATAATTTAAGGAATTATTAAAGGGGCTGCCCTTAATACATATTCCTTCTATAATCTGATTTCGCAAAAGTAAGAACTTAAATGGATTTAGGAGTAACTATATGTTGGTATTTTTGCTTTATGGCATAAAAAAAGCCCCAAAAATGAGGCTTCAATATTTTTAAGCTTACTAAATGATTAAGCTTTTTTTCTATAACGGCTATTAAATTTATCAACTCTACCTGCAGAGTCAACAAGTTTCATTTTACCAGTATAGAAAGGATGTGACATGTTTGAGATCTCTAATTTGAATAGAGGATACTCATTTCCATCTTCCCATTTAATAGTTTCTTTTGCGTTAACCGCTGATTTAGTAATAAACGAATAACCGTTTGACATATCCTGAAATACTACTTTTCTGTACTCTTTTGGATGAATATCTGCTTTCATATCTATATAATTTTAAAATTTTAAACCTCTAAATTAATTACTAAGCTCAAAAATGGCTTATTAAAATTGGACTGCAAAAGTAATTCTATTTAGCTAAATAGCAAAACATTGAAGTAAAATAATTCACATAAAATTGTTAATTACTCACATAAGCCATTAATAAAGCTTATTACATCCACATTATCAGCATATTCCATCAAAGTTGGACTTTGAGATTCGCCCAAAGAAACAACATTATTTATCTCTTTTACTTCACTTAATACACATTGAATATCATCGTTTTTCATACTAAAACGTCGTATTTCAGCATCTAAATCAGAATAATATTCGTAATTGATTATAGATATTGGGCTCGCTAAAGCTCCATTCTCCCTTAAAATTAAGAAGCCATTATCGAAATGATGCTCTTTATTTATCAATAATAAAGACTTATTATATTCGTAATTATTAAGGTATTTAGTATGTTCTCTTACATAATTATACTTTTCAAGATTATCTAACAAATGAGGAATACTATAGTCCTTAGGAAGCATAAGTTTTGAAACACTTCTACAACCTAATCCAAAGTAGTAAAAAATGTCTTTTCCCAATGCTTCTAATTGCTCATCAGTTTCTTTACCAGTTAGTATTGCTACAGCATTTCTATTAGAACGAATAATATGAGGATATTTCCCAAAATAATAATCGAAATATCGTGAAGAATTATTACTTCCAGTAGCAATTACTGCATCAAAATCCTTCATTAAATGCTCTGCAAATTTAATCTTACTATCAAATTTGTTTTCAATGTTAATAAGCATCTTAGAAATATATGGAAGAAGAAATTGGTCATTAGAAGATAACTTACCAAGAAAAGACTTTCCACTAATAAGTACACTCAAAAAATCATGAAAACCAACCAAAGGAATATTTCCAGCCATAATTACCCCTACCCTAATATTACTGTCCTCAAATTTGTATTCAGAATAATTATTCACCCAACTTTCAAGAGCTGAATTATCGAGCATTTTGATAATATTCTCAAAAGCAAGGTGTAAATACCTTTGTGTAAACCAAGGATTAAACTGTTCTACTTTGATTAATAAATCATTAAAATCATTCTGTAATAAACTTTCAGCAGTACCATTGTTAAGTTGTTCTATTTGTTGACCTAATTTGGCAAAAGCCACTATTCTATTTGATATTTTCATACATTTGTAGTATTAATACTTTTGCAAAAGTACTTATTTTACAATGCATAATGACATAGAATAAACTTGCATAAATTAACATTAGTAATGAATTTTACAAACAACGGCAAGCGATAGTAGAACACCCCTTCGGAACAATGAAACGCCAATGGGGCTTCGACCATATAATGACAAAAAAGACCAAGGCTAGAGCAAGTGCT
>QMPB01000034.1 GCA_003648395.1 Bacteroidota bacterium | reverse complement strand
TTCTGCCGCTATCACCAGATTTCCTAAATCTCAATACGAGATGGTTAGACTTGGAATAGGACTTTACGGAATTGCTTCTGATAAAGAAAAACAAAACAACCTTAATATTGTTAGTAAGCTTAAAAGTATTATTTCACAAATAAAACACATAAAAGCGGGTGAGAGTGTAGGGTATAATAGAGCATTTATCGCAAAGCATAATATGACAATTGCAACTATTCCAATAGGTTATGCCGATGGGTTTGACAGAAGATTTAGCCAAGGCAATGGTTATGTTATTATTAATGGGGAAAATGCTCCAATTATTGGGAATGTCTGTATGGATATGTGTATGATTGACCTAAGTGGTATTAATGCAAAAGAAGGAGATGAAGTATGTATTTTTGGAGAAAATCCATCAATAATTGAGTTAGCAAGAAGTATTAATACTATTGCTTATGAGCTTTTAACCTCTATTTCGCCAAGGGTAAAAAGAGTATATATCCACGAATAAGTTAAACCTCTAGCCTATTAATATTGATTTTCAGTTATTTATAAATATAAAAAAATAACATATTGTTCTATAATTCTATTTTTATTATCAAATAAAATTAGTAATTTTGTAAGCAATAAACTAGACAGATACAAAATAACACAAAGTTTAACTAAAATTAATTAACATGAAAAAAGGATTACTATTCGCATTAAGCCTTGGAATCACATCTTGGGCAATTGGGCAAAGCGTTAACAGCGTACACAAAGTTAACACTAACCAAAGTGGAGAACAATTTGCAGACAAAGAAGTTGCTTATGTTCCTACAAAAAACAATACAAACCTTGCAGCAAAGCCTATTTTTAAAAAGAGTGCTAGTAGCAAATCAATTTCAATAGCACAATTATCATCATCAGCTAACGTATATGGATATCTTGTTGAACAATGTTCTCCATTAACAGTTAATGAAGATATTGGAGTTATACATTTTACTCATAGAGGTGACCCAGCAGTAAGTGGTGGAACTTCATCAGGAGATATCATTAGTTCTCAATCAAGAGATGGTGGTGATACATGGACTTCTAACATGGCATTCCCTAACGCAACAGGTTATAATAATCGTTACCCAGGTGGTGTACTATATAATCCAACTGGAAATACTGTTGCAGACAGTGCATTTATTGTTGTTTTCGGTCCTTCACACGATGGTGTATCTTCTAACGTATGGCAACATGCATTTTTAGGTAGCATGCAATTAAACAATACTATAATTAGCCATGATTATTTACCTACTTATGGTGCTCTGCCTCGTATGGGATTACAATCTACTTCTGATGGTAAATTCCACGTAATGGGAACTAATTATACAGCAACTCCTTACTCTTTAGATACTATTAAAGTATATGAAGGTGTATGGAATGTTAACAAAAAGAATGTTGATTGGACTGTAACTAAATTCCAAGAAAATTTTGTTGTAGACGGTGATGGTGATATGGGTATATACTCAGCATTTAATACTGCATGGTCTGCTGATGGCATGACAGGATATTTTTGGAGTGTAGGTCGTGATGTAACAAATGACTTACGTTCTTACCAACCAATAGTATGGAAAACTACTGATGCTGGTGCAAACTGGGCTAAAATGCCAATATTTGATTTTGGTTCTCTTACAACAATTACTGATTATCTTCAACCAATGAAGACTCCAAGTGCTAATTATGCTCGTCCTTCATTTGGCGGAAGTAATGATGGAACAGTTGATGCTAATGGAAACTTACACATAATTGCAAGAGTTGCTGCTGCTTCTTCTGATCATAATGACTCTCTAGGATATTCTTTCTACTTTGCTAATGCAAGTTTATCTAACCCAATTTTTGATATCTTTACGACAGCTACTGGTTGGGATGCTGTTCATTTAGGTGATGTTACAACTGTAGCAGTTGATGCAGCAAATTCGGGATATGGTTCTGGTACTGATGCTATTGGTTGGGACTTAAGACTACAAGCTGGTAGAACTGCTGATGGAACTAAAGTTTTTGCTACTTGGACTGATACTGATACTGCTTTAGGTTCTGCTATTCTTGATCCTAGTGGATATCCACAAGATCTTTTCCCTGATATAGTTGCTGTTGGTTATGATGTTGTTACTGGAAAACAGACTCAAGCTGTTAACTTTACTAAAGGAACTGGACCTGAAGGTGATTGCTTCTTTCATTATATGTCTGACATAGTTCTTAGTGATAATGGAACTTATACTATCCCTGTAGCAGAATTAGACTTAGGAACTACTCCTCTTGATGTTGTTACTATTCAATATTTAAAAGGTATTTCTTTTGTTGAAGCTGACTTCACCACAAGTACTATTGGTGTAAGTGAAATTAACAAAAATAATATCAGTGTATCTCAAAACCGTCCAAATCCATTTAATGGAACATCTCAAATTGATGTTAATCTTAATAAATCTGCTAATGTAAGTATTGAGATTATTAATATTACTGGACAAAAAGTTTATACTGAAAACTATGGTACTTTAAGTACAGGAACACATACTGTAACTATTTCTTCAAATAACTTAACAAGTGGAATTTATTTCTACACTGTTCAAGCTGGAAATACTTCTGTAACTAAGAAAATGATTGTTGAATAATTCAATAATTTGATAATATATATAAAAGGCTACCTTCGGGTGGCCTTTTTTTATTTGTACTTTTGTATAATCATTTTCAATAAACCTTAGTTTCTTGCAATGCCGCAATTAATAATCACGAAAATGAGATACTAAAAGCGTAATAATATGTTAGAAGCATTCAAAAAATTTATTAATTATTTAATCCCTAACGCTAGAGATCAAAAGTACCTATTAGCAGTTAGTGGTGGCATTGATTCAATGGGAATGCTACACTTGTTTCAACAATCGGATTATAACTTTGCTGTTGCTAATATAAACTTTAAGCTTAGAGGTAAGGAAGCTGATAATGAGGCTACTTTTATAAAAGAATATTGTGATAAAAACAACATTAAACTATATCAAGAAGAATTTAAGACAGAAGAATACGCCAGTAAAAATAAAATAAGCATCCAAATGGCTGCTAGAGATTTACGCTATCAGTGGTTCGATAAACTTGCAGAAGAAAAAAACTACAATTATGTAGCAATAGCTCATCACCTTGACGACCAAAGCGAAACCTTCTTTATAAATACACTTCGAGGTAGTGGCATTGCCGGTTTGCATGGTATTGCCAAGATTAAAAATAATATCATTCGCCCTCTCCTATTCACAACCAGAACAGAAATAACAGAATATGCCATTAAATATAATGTCCCATATAGAAATGACTCTTCAAATGCTTCAGATAAATATCAACGTAATTATATAAGGCATCATATTCTACCAGAATTTTACAAATTAAGAAGTGATTTTAGTAAATCCCTAAACAGTACGATACATCATCTAAATGAGGTAGAACAATATGCTAATTTACATATCAAAAAAGAACTTGATAATATAATAGAAAAAAGTAAATTTGGAATTTTTCAGATAAGTACTTCTGAATTAATAGAGCATAAATTCTATAAACTTTTATTGTATAATTCGTTAAAGGATTACAATTTTCAGAATAGCCATATTAATGATATTTCAAAAATTATTGAGAATAATAATACTGGAAAAACCGTATATAGCTCTACTCATATGGTTAATATTGATAGAAAACTACTAATTCTCAACAAAATACAATCTCATATACCTGAAAGTACAGAATTTATTATTAATAATATTGAGGATGAGGTATGGAAATTATTCAAATTAAAGATAGAATTTCCTTTTTCAGGTAACTATAAAATAAATAATAATAATCTTGCATTTTTAGATTTTGAAAAAATAGAATTTCCTTTAACAATAAGAAATTGGAAACAAGGAGACTCTTTCAAACCTTTAGGGATGAAAGGAGATAAGAAATTAAGTGACTTTCTTATTGACAATAAAATTAATAATATAGAGAAGTCCAGAATTAAACTCCTATGTTCTAAAGACAAAATAATATGGGTAATAGGACATAGAATTGACAACAGATACAGAATCACAAAAGACACTAAAAATATACTTAAAATAGAATATTATGGCAATAATTAGAGAACTAAAAGGGAAAGAACCAAAATTTGGAAAAGATTGTTTTCTTGCAGAAACAGCTGTTGTTGTAGGTGATGTAAAAATGGGTAACGATTGTAGTATATGGTATAGTGCTGTAGTTAGAGGCGATGTGCATTATATTAAAATAGGAAATAATGTAAATATACAAGACAATGCAACAGTGCATGCAACATACAAAAAGAGCCCAACTAATATTGGAAATAATGTTTCAATAGCACATAATGCAGTAATCCATGGTTGTACCATTAAAGACAATGTATTAGTTGGGATGGGTGCAATAGTAATGGATAATGCTGTAATAGAAGAGAATGTAATTATTGCTCCAGGAGCAGTAGTAACAAAAAACACTATTGTAGAAGGAGGTTCAATATATGCTGGAATACCAGCTAAGAAAATAAAAGATCTTGATCCTGAACTTACAAAGGGAGAAATTAATAGAATTTCAGACAGCTATCATATGTATGCTTCTTGGTATAAATGATAGTGTTGGAAGTTTTGAGTTCTGAGTTCTGAGTTCTGAGTTTTGAGTTCTGAGTTATGAGTTGGAAATTATGAGTTGCTTTTCACTTTAGCCTTTATATCCCCACAGCAAATCCCATTTGTATCTGAGGATTTATACCAAAATAGAACTCATCACTTTGCAAATCAAACAATAACATAATAAAAGAATATGAGCTAGATCCTATCCAAGTTCTATATCCACCACCAGCATAATATCTTGTACTAGAAATCCATGAGTTTGGATTTAAAGTAGTTCCATATACATCTTGATAAAACATTTGTTGAATCTCTGCATGAAGAAAAATATTCTCTCCTAAAAAATACCTTGCCATTAGCCGTGGACTCCATATTGAGCTTTCATATGTAAAACCTGGATATGAATTATCTTTAAAGTAAGTATAGTCTATTCCTAAACCCAAAACAAAATTTTCACTAACAGAATAATACACTATTGGAGAAACATTAATATACATATATGTACCAAAGGACATTCCGATATCACCGCCAAAAGCTAATTTATCAGTAAACTTATTAAAATTTTGTGCATTAATAATTACTGAAGACAATAACATAATTACTATAATTATACTCTTCTTTAATATATCTATCATAATGTTGTTCTTTTGAATAAGCACAAAAATACAGTTTTTTATATAAATTTCATTAGATTTGCAATATTAAAATTATATTTTCAATATTATCTTATATGTACAAAGTTTTACGGAGGTTTCCTAAGCATGGATATTTATTACTAAGCATATTAATATTTGTTTTTCTAAGTCCATTACTTGAAAAAACAGTAATCAGGTCTTATATTAACTTATTTTTATACTCTTTAATATTCCTATCAACCTATTCTGTTATTGAGAAAAACAATACTTTTATCAAATTATTTCCCCTAATTGGCATTATCATTAATATAATTATTTTCTTTGTAGAATCGAAAATTGCATTACTAATACTCTTTGGACTTTCAGCTATTGTCTTTACAATAATAACCTTTGTTCTACTTATTCAGATTGCGAGAAGCAAAAAAGTTAATACAGGACTGATATTAGAAGCAATAAACGGATACTTACTAATTGGGGTAGTTGCAACAATACTTAATACAACTGTTATTCTATTTTATCCTGATGCAATAAGCATAACTGATTTAAGTAATAAGGCAGGAAATATTATTTACTATAGCTATATAACTCTTTCTACTATTGGATTTGGGGACATCTGTCCAAAAAGCCCTATGGCTAGAAATATTGCAGTTTTTATTGGATTAGCAGGTCAATTATACTTAACAATAATAATAGCTTTTATTATAGGTAAGATTAGTAGCAAAACAGAAATAGAATATTAGAGAATAATAATAAATACAATGAAAATGAAGACAATAAGAATAAAGATACTATTAATACTTTCAATAATACTAGGCTTACAATTCACAGCACTCTCTCAAGATAACTGGGATTTCTCTAATTCTACGCCCCAAAAACTAGTAAAATCTCATTACTATTTTGTAACTAAGCCAAATGTAGATTTAGATGTTGCGGCTTTTACAATGGAGGATATTGGACTGAGCAAAAGTTTGAAACGAAGAAGAATAAAAGAATTATATGCTATATTATTGACTCTTCATTTAGACATTGATAAGATTTCAAACAGAAGAAAAGGCATAGCCGAGAAAAATAGATATTTTCTATTTCCTAATAATAAAAAGTTATACTTAATAAGAAAAGATAGAGAGTGGTTCTATTCTTCAAAGACTGTTAAATCAATACCCCAATTATATGATTATTATGTTCTTGGGAATAAAAAAGGTATATCTATTAGCAATAAGCCACTAAGGTATAAGAAAATATTAAATTTAGCTGATTCTATTCCATTTAAACTAGACTTAAGTACTCCTTACAAATCATTATTGAGTTTCTTTATTTTTATTGACGATTCGCTATACAACCCTTCAGAGGCTGCTAAGTGCATTAATTTCAGCAAAGAAGATAAGGATAATAAAGAAATACTTACAATAAAACTAAAACAAATATTTCTTGGTAGTGAACATCAGATAATAGCACTTGATAAATTATCCGATGATAAAAACTATACTGATTCTATAACAAATCAACATATATACTTCCCAAATCCAAATATGAAAAAGCTGTTTTTAGAAAAAGTCCATAATAATTGGCTAATATCTAGAACAACCTCAAAGCTTATAGAAAGTGTACATGAGGAAATGTATGGGAGTAATGCTGAAGAAATATTCAAATTCTCTGATAAATTTAAGAAATGGGCAGGAAGTAGAGCTAATGATAGAGTGCTTTTCCTAGCATATTGGCAAATTTATATGATACTTTATTTTCTTGGAATTTTCTTCCTTACTTTTCTTACTAATAGATTCGTAGTAAAGCCTATTTTCAACAAGTTTCTTAAAAGAAGATATGCAAAAATATATTATAAGCTTGTTTCAAATATCATAACTTTAATAGTTTTAAGGGTATTAATAAACTACTCCCCCTCTTTTGAATTTCCAATACTATTCAATCACATTTTTATTAAAACTATTCATGTTGTAAATATATTTTTCTTTACTTTATTATCGGTAAATATTGTAAACATAATAATAATACTACTTACCGAAGAAGAAAAATATGACAATAAATTTGGTCTTCTTTTCTTTAGTGGGCTTTTAGCTAAGCTTGTAATATTTGTTGTTAGCTTATTAATGATTATTCAAATATTAGAGTTCAACCTAATTAATTTCTTAGCAGGTCTTTCAATTGGAGGTTTTGCATTAGCCTTAGGTGCTCAAGACACAGTAAAGAATTTCTTTGGCTCTCTTATGATATTTGCCGACCAACCTTTCAATGTTGGAGATTGGATTGATACTAAGGAAGTAAGTGGCAATGTTGAAAAGGTTGGACTACGATCTACCCGCATAAGAACTTTCCACAACTCTCTTGTTACTATACCAAATAGTAAGCTCTCCGATAATAATATTGATAATATGGGCAAAAGGTATTTTCGTAGATATAAAACCCATATTACAATAGTACATGATACTGATATAGACACCATTGATAAGTTTATCGAAGAAATAAGAATTATTATTACAGAAAGTGAGAATATCCGCAAAGATTTTCACTTGGTCTATATTGATAATATTACTAAATATGGAATTGACATTTTACTCTATGTATTTTTCGTAGTTCCTGATTGGGATTCTGAGTTAGCCGAGAAACATAAACTAATACACAAAATACTTGAAGCGCAAAAGAAGCTGGATATTAAGTTTGTTAGTTTTCCTGATTTTTCAAAGTAGAATTTCTTTCTAACAATAAAAAAGCCTACCAGAATGAGCATTCATATGGTAGGCTTTACCTCAATTATTAGCGATGATATTATTATTCTCCTCTAATATTCTTATATTTCATTTTTTAAATTGTTACTCTTTTTGACACCTTACTATTGTCCGACTCCAACATTACAATATATCTTCCTGAATTGAGCCCGTGACTAAACCTAATGTATTTCGTATGACTATATATTTTCTCAAATAACACTTTATCATTTATACTTTCGCATATCTTCAATTTCACCATGGATGCAATACTATCGCTATTGATAGTAATAAACTCCTTATCTAATAATATAATAAACAACTCATTCATATTTTTATCTTATATGCACTGCAAACTTAGACTGTAATCCGTAGACTAACAAAATATTCAAGTATATTATTGGTATACACTATGCCAAAAGCAGGTAGATTTAAGGTAGATTTACGACAACTACAATCACTTTAACAACCTATTATTCAGACACTTTAAAGAAATCAATAATAATACAACATTAATCTAATTATAAATAGGATATAATTTAATAATTCGATTATCTACATAAGAAACAACCTCCACAACCTTATCTTCACTCTTTACCTCTTCTTTATTTGAGTCTTTAAACGTAGTAGAATATAAATTATCCTTTGCTGATATTTTAGCAATTGCAATAAACATTAGCGCGAGCATTAATAAAACAGAAATTGGCACTTGTGGGTTTGAGATTAATAATCTAACAGCTTTCATAATAATTGAATATATATTTACTTAATAATTACAATGCAAACATATATACTAAAGCTGGCTGTACCAAATATTTGAAGTATGTATGAGGTATGCATCAATAAATATTTAGTATATATCAGGTATGCAATTAAATAATATAATATATTCAACTTACTGATTTACTGTAAATTTCATTATTTATATTAATACAATAAAGTATTTTACTATTTAATGGGTAGAAATATCAGGTAGATTCTATTACTAGAAAGACAGCTTAATTAATTACACAAATTATTCAATACTAATTCGCATTAATCATACAAAACTATTCCTTTGGAGTAAGATTATAATCAATTTTCTTTGATTTCTTTGAAACACTACTCTTAGTTCTAGCATCAATATCAGGATAATATTTCCATTGATTTTTTTCATACCTGAGAGCATCTATTATGTTTGATTCTGGATAATAAAAGTCTGCAAACTCCTTTAACTCTGGAGATACTGGTATTAACCTATCCATTACAATCATATTATACTTTATTGTCTTTCTTTTTTCATTTGGTTTAGAATCAGCTTTCTGTGCATTAAAGCCATACTTTGGCTTATTCTTTTTACTTTTTGAGTGCTTATATGTTTTTAGAATTATTGTTTGATAGTCGTAACTAAGATACATAGTCGCTTTTGCCGAATAAGCGAGAATTAAACGTTTCACAGATGGTGTAGATTTAAAGTATTCGTAGCCCTTAATTTTAAACAAGCTATATCCAAAAGATATATCGCCATTATTCTTTATTGTTGCTACTTCAATAATTTTACTTTGTACTGTTTTATCTTTCCCCTTCCAACCCAAAAGAGTATAATAATACTTTGAGCCTCTTTTTTTCTGAATAATCTTGTAATAATAAGCACCATACCATTTTTTTGCACCCAGTATCTTACTATATGGTCTTGATATAGATTTAGTTTTATCAACTAATTTAATCATTCTATAGTCCTTTTTGTTCTTATTATAAGTCTGAACTATTCCTTTAAAAACATAAGTATTATTTTCTTTAGGTAATACCCAAGTAAATATTCTAAATTTCTTATTATCAGAAGTTAACACCTTTACAAGACGCATAGAATCCATTTTAAAATTAATAGATTTTTCTTGCTTTATCAATTTAGTAATTGAGCTTTCAATTCTATCTGATAATATTTTTTTCTGAGCAAAGTCAGGTGCAGCCATCATCAAAAGAGCATTAGTCTTTATTGAATCCTTATACTGATTTAACAATTCAATGTTTTGTCCTTTTAATACTATTGGACTAATAATAAGCAATATATATAGTAGTATTTTCAAGTTGAGTGAATTATTATTTACATTAATACTAATAACAAAAGTAAAGCTTTTTTATTGCTATACAAATCAAGAAAATATATTCAAAAAAAGATTAAAATACAATCTTTTTTCTGTCCATTATTCAATCATTATTACTATCTTTGGTCTATTCAAACCTAAAGGCTAGAAACCAATCACAAACAAGGAACAACTCAATAATTTAATAATTTAATGCCCTTAAATCATGTCCTATTTCAGCACAAATATCAAGCTATTGCGCAAACGCAAAGGCTTAACCCAAGACATAGTAGCTAGTTCACTAGATATGTATCGATCTACATTAAGTGGTTATGAAAACGAGGTTGCAAAGCCTAGTATTGAAGTACTATTGGCTTTCTCTGATTATTATAATATAGCCATAGACACTTTAATTAAGGTTGATCTTAGCATATTACCTGAAAGTCAAATTTCGCAAATTGAACGTGGATATGATATTTACTTTAAAGGAGAAAAATTACGAGTATTAGCTTCAACCATTGGCGAGGATAATGAAGAAAATATAGAGCTAGTTCCAGAGAAAGCCAAAGCTGGTTATACAGGAGGCTTTGCCGACCCTGAATATATAAAAGTACTACCAACATTCCGTTTGCCATTTCTTAGTAAAGAAAAGAAATACCGTAGTTTCCAGATAAATGGCGATTCTATGCTACCAATTCCTGATGGAGCATACATTACTGGTGAATACGTACAAAATTGGCATGCGATTAAATCCGGTAAACCATATATTGTACTTACAATTAATGATGGAATAGTTTTTAAAATTATAGAAAATAACATAGAAAAAGATGGAACCATAAAACTAATTTCACTCAACATACTATACGAACCTTATGAGATACCAATTAGCCAAGTAAGAGAAATCTGGAGCTTTGTAAACTTTATTAGTGGCGAATTGCCCGAAGCTAATCAACCCAAAGATGAACTTCTTAAAAGCATTGAAGAATTGAAGAAAGATGTTAAGGCTATTCAAACTCGGCTTGATTTTAATTGATAATAAACTTTAAGTATATCATAAACTAGACAACATATAACCCTAATAAATCTTGTATTTTGCAGTTCATTATTCGTAGATATTTGTAATATCAGATACTCCTATATTCCTTAATTTTACTAAATTCGCAATCCTAAACAACAATAATAATGACAAAATACAAACATATATTTTTTGACTTAGATCGTACTATCTGGAACTTCGACAAAAATTCTATTGAGGTACTAAAAGACATCTTTTCTAAGTATGATCTCGAGAAAAAAGGGATTCCAAGCTTTGATAAGTTTTATGAAGTTTATTATGAAATTAATCATGAACTTTGGGCTAAATACAGAATTGGAGCAATAAAAAAAGATTTTTTAAGTCTAGAAAGGTTTTGGGCTACTCTTAGGCATTTTAGTATTGACGAAAAAGACACAGCTTATAATATGAGTCAAGATTATGTAAAATTAAGTCCTTTTAAAACTCATCTATTCCCAAACTCACACGAAATTCTTAACTATCTGAAAGAGAAATACACTCTGCACCTTATAACTAATGGTTTTGCAGAAGTTCAAACTCTTAAAATCAAGAACTCTAACTTAGAACAATATTTTGATGAAGTAATAATAAGCGAGCAAACTCCTTGGAAAAAGCCAAATCCTGCTATTTTTAAATATGCAATAAATCAGGTTGATGCAAAGCCAGAGGATTGCATTATGATTGGTGATGATATTAAAGCCGACATTCAAGGAGCAGCCTCTGTTGGGATGGATAATATTTGGACTAACTTAATAAATGGCACTAGCGATTATAAACCCATGTATGAGGTAAATGATTTGATTGAAATAAAGGATATTTTGTAATGATAGAACACCGATGACACGGATTTAATGGATTTACAGAGATGATAATTCGCTTTACTCATTATTGGATCTGCGAATTATAGCAAATTTTACTAATTACGCGAATTAATAATTAGTTTAATTCGTATAAATTTGCAGACAAACATTGTGAGCAAAGCGAACAATAAAAACAGCGACTTTGCGGCTTTGCGAGAGCCTCATTGTGAGCAAAGCGAACAATAAAATAGCGACTTTGCGGCTTTGCGAGAGCCTCATTATAAGCAAAGCAAACAACAAAACAACCAAATACATGAAAAACATAACAATATTAATCACCACCTTCATCCTATTTATAGGAACAATAAACGCTCAAAAGCAAACTGAATTATACAACAAGCTTGATCAATTAAGCAAACAGTATAATTTTAACTTTAAAGAACTGAAAACCAGTAAATTTTTCAAAGAAAAATATCTTCTTTCTGTTCCACAACTAATAAACCCAAAGGACAGTAGCAAAGGATTCTTCACTCAGAGAATATTTCTTTCGCATCTTGACTTTGATAGTGCAGTTGTATTTGTAACAGAAGGATATGCAGCTACTTATGCATCATACCCCAACTATGTAAATGAGCTCTCCCCTATTCTCAATGCAAACCAAATTGTAGTAGAATATAGATTTTTCGCATCCTCTACACCAGACTCCGCGCTTTTTCATTGGACTTATTTAACAATAGAAAATGCTGCTGCTGACCATCATCATATTATTGAAATTCTCAAAAATATATACAAGAATAAATGGGTAAATACTGGCATTAGCAAAGGTGGACAAACATCAATATATCATCGATATTTATACCCTAATGATGTTGCCGTTACAGTAGCTTATGTTGCTCCACTAAATTTCTCAATGGAAGAAAAACGAGTTTACAGACATTTAGGAAAAGTTGGAACTGCTGAGGAAAGAGAAGCTATTCTTGATTATCAAACTGAGATGCTCAAAAACAAAGCAAAATATATTCCCGAATTTGAAAAACTAGCCAAAGAAAAACATCAAACTTATAGTATGGGAATAGAAAAAGGCTATGAACTAACTGTTTTAGAATACTCATTTGCATTTTGGCAATGGGGAACAACAAATTTTAAGGATATTCCAGAAGCAGAAGTAGGAGCTATAAAAATGATAAAGCATCTCGACAATGTTGCTAGTATTGACTGGATTTCAGAGCAGGGAATAAAACAAATGCAACCATTCTTTTATCAAGCAATAACTCAATTTGGAATGTATGGTTACGACATTACTCCTTTTAAAGAATGGACTAGCTACAAACAAAATCCTACCTTTGAGTTTACTGCACCAAAGGGAGAAACTGTAAAATACAACAATAGCTTACATATTAAAATTGATAATTGGGTTCGTCATTATGCCAAAAATATGATATTTATAACAGGAGAATACGACCCCTGGGGATCAACTTCTGTGGAACTTAGCCTTGATAATAATTGTATAAAATTTACTAAACCAAAAGGTAGCCATAGAACACGAATTAGTAATCTACCAGAGCCAATGCGAGAAGAAGCAATCAGCTTATTGAAAGAGTGGATGAAATAATCTTAATTGTTTATTTGATTATTTGGGTTAATAAATCATTCTACAAGATTAGTCCTATCGCTAATATTAATTAATCACCTCTATCCAAAAAACTTTTCTTACCATTTTATTCCCTGCCCTAAAGCCTGCCTGCTGGTAAGTAGGGATGAAATACCAATAAAACTTTTTACTAACAATTGTCCTCTATCTTCTTTCCTCTTTATACTTATTTCCCTGCCTAGCCTACAGACAGGCTTTAGCCATAAGAAGAACGGTCAGGAATGACCGCTCTACGTAAACCATGAAAACAATAAATATCTATGTTAACTACTGCGCCTCATATGTTTCAAAAATATTGAATATCAAACTGTTGAGTTATTAATTCCCAATTATCAATTTCCTATACCCAACACCACCAGTCTTTTCATCAACAAACATCATCATATAAATACCACTATTTAGTGATTCTATGGAAATGCTATTATTTGAATTAGATATTTCAACCTCCTTAACTAAACTTCCACTAATACTATATATTTTCACAATATAAACTCCTTGCTCACCCTTTACATAAACAATGTCGCTAGCAGGATTTGGATAAATTCTAATATTTTTCAAACTGCCATTCTCCTCTATTGACTCATAAATATTATCTCTACCTGGTGTTCCATAAATAGTATCACCATGAAAAATAGCAAAGAATGCATTAAATGTAAACCAATTTGCACCATCATTATTATCGTCTGTATAAGCATGTAACTCTAAAGCATATCCATCACCGTCAGCTTCTACTGGCCAAGGATTAGCATCATCATAATCAACATAATCTATTACATCACCAACTGTATTTTGGATTTCAATATCTTCACCTGAATTCTTCAATCCTCCACTTGTCCATTGATGCGTTCCTGTAATATTAAATGTAGTATTTATTAAGGCAGAATCTTTCGCTATTACTAAATATCCATATGATTGAATGATAGTATTAGCAGGAAAAGTATAATCAACTCCTTCTGTTACTTTATAACCCCCTATATTAACAGCAGTTGTAGAATTATTAACAATCTCAAAATACTCTAGAGAATCATCATCTGTAATATCGTTGTACATTATTTCATCTATTACTAGACTAGCAACAGAGGAGTTAAAAATAAATGAAATAGACTGTGGATTTGCCATCTCATTTCCCATAGTATCCTTTACATTATCAACCACTAAAGTATTTCCTTCACCATCAGTCAGTGCTGTATTAAGAGTTAAAGTAACTACATCATTACTAGTATTTCTTACAGCCAATGAAATTGTACCTATTCCTGAATAATTAACAACATTCTCAGCAGAAACACCAACTGCTTCACTGTAATAAACCTCAACAGTATTTGCAGAAATTGCTTTTGCATTATTTACTACTGGTGGAATAGTGTCTCCGGAAGGTGGTGTTGGTAAAACTCCACAACTAGCTCCTGGATTTGCCCAAATACTATCCCCTACTGAATTAGTATCAACGTATGTTATTGCTGCCGACCAATTTGCTCCATTATTATTATCCAAATTAGGATTACAGAAAGTTAAACTTCTTCCATCTCCATCTGGTGATGTTGGCCATACGCCACTATCATCATAATCTACAACATCTACTGTATCTCCATTATTGGTTACTAGAATAATATCTTCGCCACTATTTTTTAAACTTCCACTTGCCCATTGATAAGCTGATATGCCAAAGAAATTATTAAACTTTACACTATCTAATGCTATTACAAAATATGAGTTGGTATCTATTGTTACCGATGGGAAGGTGTATTCAACTCCTTGTACCATTTGATAACCAGAAAGATTTACACTCATTGTATCATTATTGTAAATCTCTATAAACTCCGTTGTATCTGTCCCACTTTCTGGTCCATTATACATTATTTCTGTTATTACTAAATTTGGAATAACATTAGGTACTGGTGTTGTGTACATCACTGCAAATGTTTGTGCTGAATCCATTATATTCTGAGCTGTATCTTTTACATTATTGATTGTAAGATTATAAGTTTGTACTGATACTAATGGTGTAGATAAATGAAGAGTAATTGTATCCATATTTACTCCCAATATAGCACTTGCAATAGTAGTAAGTCCTGTATAATTTGCAATATTTGTTGCAGTTACATTGTCTACTG
>QMPB01000033.1 GCA_003648395.1 Bacteroidota bacterium | reverse complement strand
CAATATATATAATTATTCTATTCTTAAAACATTATTACACATTAGCTTCTTATTAACATCCACAAACTACAAAAGGCGATTCAAATCTAATGATTCAAATCGCCTATATTTTTTAGAAGATGTTTTAAAATAATTTTCTTTTACTTAGAGAAACCTCCTACAATTTCTACGTCTAAATAACTAAAACTATTTATTAAGCACTATTATTAAGTAGTAAGTACTGTTAATACTATTACTAAAACCATTGCGATGCCATAAATAGCTAGAAGTTTATTAGTCTTATTTTTAACTTGCTTTGTCATGATAATTTATTTTATATATTTACACACTATAATTAAAGCAGCCATTTACTACTGCTTAATTAATAGACGACACTTTGTTTAAAAAACTTTGCTTATATGCATAAAAAACTTTGTTATCATACTCATAATAATTACTGTGATGGTAAAAACACCATAGAAGAAATGGTGCAAAATGCTGTTTATCAAGATATTTCACATGTTGGCATTTCTAGTCATGCTCCATTAAAAATATTTAATAAATGGAGTATTAGTTATCAACAATTAGAGAATTATTCTAATGAAATTGATAAAATTAAGCATAATTATTCAAATAAAATTAAAGTATTCAAATCTCTTGAAATAGATTATATTCCAAATTTAACTTATACATTTAATCATTTTAACGAATTGATGAAACTTGACTATACTATTGGGTCTATCCATTTGGTATTAAATAAATCGAATAATAAGCTATGGTTTATTGATGGAAATAAAGAAGAATGCCAAAATAATTTTAAATCTATATTCTCTAGTAACATTAATAACGCTATAACGTCGTACTACAGTCAAATTAGAGAGATGGTTAGAACACAGAAACCTAATATTATTGGACATTTGGATAAAGTGGTAATGAATACTGCTGGCGACTTTTTTAATGAAGCTGAAGATTGGTATCAAGAAGAAATTAAAAAAACTTTAGCTGTAATAAAAGAAAATAATGCTATTATAGAAATCAATACCAGAGGTTTATATAAAAACAAATGGCATACTAGTTTTCCTTCTCCTAATATTCTCAAAATGAGCAATAAGCTTAATATTCCTATCGTTATTAGTTCTGATGCCCATAGTATTACAGAGCTGTATGAAGCTTATAATTTAGCTAAAGATATTGCCTTGAAAGCTGGATATAAGCATCAAATGATGTTTGACAATAATAAATGGATAAAAATAATTTTATAATAAACTCTACAAAATAAAAATAATGAAACTAACTAAACTAAGTAT
This sequence comes from Bacteroidota bacterium, assembly GCA_003648395.1. The sequence continues at coordinate 14,365 of QMPB01000033.1, read as the reverse complement.
TGCGATATTATCATTAACGTTATTCTTTACAGCGTGTACAAAAAAAGACAACTCTTTAAAGCATTTACCTCAAAGTGCTAATGCTGTATTCACATTTATTCCTAGCCAACTTCAAGCTAAAAGTGGTATTAAAAACATTGCTGAAACTAAGGTTTACAAAAGTTTTGTTGATAATATGACTAGTGAAGAATCTGAATCTTTCTCTAAATTCAATTATATATTTAACGACAGTCAAGAGAGTGGAATTGACCTTAATAAAAATGTTTTCTTTTTCAAAAATAGTCAACACAATAACTATAATCAAAATATTGGGGTTAATTTTCAACTTACTGATAGTAAAAAATTCCAAAAATTAATTGAGAAAATCATTGAAAACAAAAAAGATTCTGTGGAAATAATAGAAGAAAATGGTATTTATTTTTTAATGAAAAAGAAAAAGGGATCAAAACATATCCTAGCTTGGAATAGTGAAACTGCTATTGCAATAAATCAAACAAAAGGTAGATCTCATAATAAATATCTAAAAGAATTTTCTGCCAACTTAATAAATCAGAAAATTGGTAATTCTTTGGCTAGTAATGATGATTTTCTTGAATTCTTCGCTCAACGAAAAGACATTAGTCTTTGGATAGGATCAAATTTTTTAGAAAATCAAATTCCTAATCAATATAAAACAATAGTTCAAATGCAATCTCCAATAAAGCTAAAAGGTATTGGTTACCATTTTTATACTGATTTTCAAGATGGTAAAGCTGTAATGGAATCGGAGTTAATTTTGCCAGATGATTTGAAAAGTTTAATTAAAGAGTATAAAATTGTAAAAGATAATTTTGATGAAAGAATGTTGGAAATTATTCCTAAAAATAGTCTTTTTAATCTTTCTTTTGCCATTAACCCCTACGAATTCTACAGAATGATTAAAAAGTTATATGCAGAACGACAAATTGATACCAAAGGAATGGAACAAATGCTGGAGAGCACAACTAATATTAAACTAGAAAAGGTATTAAAGGCTTTTTCTGGTGAAGTAATTATTAATGTACATGATGTTAAATTAGTAATGGTTGACAATAAATATGATACTACAGCAAACCCTAGTTCTCATTCTAAAACTAAATTTATGTACTCTGTTGCGGTAAAACTAGATGATAAAGATGTCTATAAATGGGCTCTAAATCTATTTGATGATAATGAAATTGAAATGACTGATGGATATTATACTATAAGTGATAATGATGGCATTAATTACCTTGCTATGGTTAACAATTATATTTTGCTTACTAACGATAAAGATATAATTACTAATTTTACTTCTAATAAAAAATTAAAGCCTTCTCTTGCAGATTCAGATATTGGAAAACATCTAAAAAAATATCCTATTTATGCTCGTATTAATATGGATTATTCTAGTTACTCACCTGATATTAGAAACCTACTAGATACCACATATAATGATAAATTTAATGTAAAAACAAAACTGTCAGAAATGAGATATGAGCCAGAAAATTCTTATAAGGCTGCTGTTACTTTTGAATTTATGAATAAGAAAACAAATAGCTTAAAGCAAATATTAAACTAATTCTAAAATCTATAAGCAAAACATTTAGAGCCAAGCCTCCATTTAATATGAAGGTTTGGCTTGTTTTGTATATAATGCGGGTTAAATTACTACTTTCGCCTAATGAGTAAAAATTATCACCTACTTATTAAAAAGATTGAAATTTTTATACGTAAATACTATAAAAATCAACTTATTAAAGGCTTCCTATTAAGTGTTGCCTTAATAGTTAGTTTCTTCTTATTGGTAGTTGCTATTGAGTACAATTTACATCTAGGAAAAGAGTTTAGAGTCTTTTTATTCTATTCATATATTATTAGCGGATTATTAATAATTGTATTTTACATATTGAAACCATTAGCTGGTTTATTGCGTTTAGGAAAACGACTTACAAATTCAGAGGCCGCTAAAATAATAGGCACTCACTTTCCAAGTGTTAGCGATAAATTATTAAATACTCTACAGTTATACAGTAATACTGAAAAAGATAATAATTCTGATGTTTGGCTATTAGAGGCTGCCATTGAACAAAAATCTGAAACACTTTCCCCTATTCCTTTTCACTCTGCTATTTCTTTTTCAATTAATAAACGTTATCTCAAATACTTTTTTCCTCCTATTATCATTTTATTAATTGCTTCTTTGTATTCTCCCCAAGCAATTACAGAGTCTTCAAATAGAATTATTCATTACGATATGGATTATCTTGAAAAACCTCCTTTTGAATATGAAATTCTTAATACTAAATTAGAATGCCTTCAATCGAGTGACTTTAAACTTAAAGTCAAAATTAATGGTGAAACTATACCTGAAGAAGTATTCATAGTAATTGATAATTATCCTTTTAGAGTAAAAAAAGAAAATAGTGTTAATTTTGAATATCTCTTTAAAACTGTTCTCAATAATAAATCATTCTTTTTTAAAGCAGGCAAATTTTCTTCTCCAATTTATAAACTTAAAGTAACTCCAAGACCTAAAATTATATCATTTTCAGTTGCAATTAACTACCCTAATTATTTGCATAGAAAAAATGAATTAATAAAGAATGCCGGTGATTTTAGTATTCCAGAAGGTAGTAGAGTTAAGTGGAAAATAATAACCAAAGACGTTGATAATTTAGTTCTAAATATTAATAATAGCCCAATTGATTTGAATATAGAATCGAAAATTATAGAATCGAAAAATATAACAATCAAAGAAAATTCTATTTATAAACTTATTCCCAATAATAATTACATCATTAATCCAGACACGTTAATATATAATATTGATGTAATAAAAGACCAATACCCAAACATTAGCATAATTGAATATAGGGATTCAACAGATAATAAACGCATTTATTTTCAAGGTAGTATTAATGATGATTATGGCTTTTCAAAATTGCATTTTAAATGGTCAAAAATATCAAATACTGATAAGTTCAATGAGGAAATAATAGAAATTACTAAAAATGATAATCATCAGAAATTCTTTTATTTACTAAATATTGATAGTTTAAAACTAGCCGAAGGAGAAAAGATTAATTACTTTTTTGAGGTATGGGACAATGATGGAATAAATGGACATAAGTCTGCAAAAACTATAATTAATTCTGCCAAAAAACCTAGTTTCAGTGAACTTGACAGCACTAGAAATGAATTGAATACAAATATAAAAAAACAACTAGAAAAAAGCATAAAAGAAGCTCAAGAAATAAACAAGAAAGCTGAAAAATTAAACAAAAAGCTCATTTCTAAAAAACAATTAGATTGGCAAGATAAAGAACAACTTAAAGACTTATTAAAACAATATAATAAAACACTGAAAAATATTGAAGATCTTCAACAAAAACAAAAACAATCACAAGAAAAAAACAAAGAACTTAGTAAAGAAGACGAGCGCTTGATGGAAAAACAAAAGCAACTTCAAGAATTGTTTGATAAATTAATGACTCCAGAAATGAAAGAAATGATGGAGGAATTGCAGAAAATGATGCAAGAGGAAATAAAGAAGGAAGATGCTCAAGAGATGCTTGAAAAAATGGAAATGAATAATAAAGATCTCGAAAAACAAATGGATAGAGATTTAGAACTATTCAAGCAAATGGAATTTGATCAAAAACTACAAGAGGCTATTACTCAGCTTGATAGTTTAAACTCTAAACAAGAGAAACTAAGTAAACAAAGCAAGGAGAAACAACTATCGAAAGAAGAACTTCAGAAAAAACAAGAGGAGCTAAATAAGAAATTTGAGGAATTTAAAAAGAAGCTTGAAGATGCAGAAAAAGCAAACAAAGAACTTGAAAAACCAAATTCATTAGATAACACAAAAAAAGAGCAAGAAAAAATAAAAGAGGATATGCAAAAAAGCAGTGAAGAACTTTCTAAAGGAAAGAAAAATGCTGCTTCTAAAATGCAAAAAAGCGCAGCAGAGTCCATGCAAAAACTATCTGAAAAGTTGAAAGACATGCAGGCAGCCATGGAGGAAGAAACAAATGAGGAGAATATAGAAGACTTAAGAAATATATTAAGTAATCTTATTGAAACTTCCTTTGCACAAGAGGGATTAATGAATGAAGTTAAAAAAACCAGCAAGTCAGATCCAAAATACCCTAACCTTATTCGAAAACAAAAAAATATTAGAAGTGATTTGCAAATGATTGAAGATAGTCTTCTGGCATTAAGTAAACGCCAACCGTCTATTTCTCCAATGGTAAATAAGGAAATTAGTCGTATTAATTTGAATATGAACAAAACTCTTGACGCCCTATTAAGTATTAATACAATAGGGTATACATCAAAAAAACAAAAAGATCTAGCAGTTGGTAAACAACAACAAATAATGACTTCTGTAAATAACCTAGCGTTAATGTTGTCAGACGCCCTTGAGCAAATGCAGAAACAGCAACAGCAAGCTAAAAGCGGTAAAGGTAGTTGCAAAAAACCTAAACCTGGCAAAAGTGGTGGAAGTATGAAAAGCATTAAACAAATGCAACAAGCTCTTAATAAGAAATTGAAAGAGATGCAAAAACAAATGAAAGAAGGTAAAAAGAAAGGCCAGAAGAAGGGTAAAGGAAAACAAGGAAATAAAAATGGTGGAGAAAAAATGAGTGAGGAAATGGCTCGCGCGGCTGCTGAACAAGAAATGATAAGGAGAAAGCTACAAGAGTATCAAAATGGCCTTAAAAAAGCTGGTAAAGGCAAAAGAGCGTCTGATTTGAATAAAACTATTAAAGATATGGAGCAAAATGAAACGGAATTGGTAAATAATATTTTACTTTCAGAAAGTATTAAGCGCCAAGAAGAAATAGTTACTAGGCTTTTAGAAGCTGAAAAAGCTGAAAGACAACAAAAGGAAGACGAAAAAAGAGAATCAGAAGCTGGAAAAGATAAAAAAAGAGAGTTCACTCCTGAAATAGAAAAGTTTTTGAAACAGCAAAATAAAGAAGTAGAATTATTGAAAACTATTCCTCCAAATATGAAACCTTTCTATAAAAATAAAGTAAACATCTACTTTGAGGAACTTAACAAATAAAAGATAATATTTTTTTAAATTTTAACATTGTATCTTTAAAAAAAGTTCTATATTTGTATTTGCACAATTTGAAGGTATACTTACTAATCAAGTAATGAACAAAAACGAGAGAATAATTCTTAATTCTAATTTAGCTGAACAAAATAAGTTGGTTGGCTTTATTGAAAACATTTGCGATCAACATAACATTTACACTAGTTATTACGCTAATATTGTAACGAGTATTTCCGAAGCATTCAATAATGCGGTAATTCATGGAAATGGAAATGATGATGAAAAAAAGGTCGTAGTTGACTTTGTTATCCAAAACGATGGTTTCTCTTTTTGTATTACAGACCAAGGTGACGGTTTTGATTTTAGTTCAATTGCTGATCCAACAGATATTAATAATCCAGTAGAAGAAACTGGTAGAGGTATATTCTTAATGGATATTCTAAGCGATAATTTAGAATTTAAGAATAATGGACGTACTGCTTGTATGAAATTCCTCATTGCAAACATCAATAAAGAAGCTGCTGATAAAAGAGTTGATAAGCTCAAAGCTTATATGAATTCAGAAGTAAAGCAAGCTTTATTAAACTAAACCATGCTTCCCATAAATTTTTTTCTTGAAGACATTCAATATCGCGTGCGCAATAAAATACTATTGCGGAAATGGATATTTGACACAATAATTGCTGAGGGCTTTGACTTAGAGGGTATTAGTTTTATTTATTGTTCTGATAAATTTCTTTTAAACCTTAATATTGAATACCTTAATCACGATACATTTACCGATGTTATTACATTTCAATATAATGAAGGTCTGGAACGTCTTCACAGTGATATTTTCATAAGTATAGATAGAATGCGTGAAAATGCAAATATCTTTAAACAAAGGCAATTAGATGAATTTCATAGGATTATGATTCACGGAGTTCTTCATTTATTAGGCTATGAAGATAAAACAAAAGTCAAAAAAGAAGAAATGACAGCAAAGGAAAATTATTACTTATCTTTGCGCCCAACAAAATTAATTAAATACTAATTTTACGATTTTTAGTTATATCATTGATATTTAGTTATTTACATTGCGTATTTCACGTGAAACAATACAAATTATATGTTTGAAAAATATGATGTCATAGTAGTAGGTGGAGGTCATGCGGGCTGTGAAGCTGCTGCTGCTGCTGCTAATCTCAAAGCAAAAACTCTACTAATTACCATGAATAGACATGATGTTGCTGCCATGTCTTGTAATCCAGCAATGGGAGGAATAGCTAAAGGTCAAATTTTACGTGAAATTGATGCTCTTGGGGGTTTGTCTGCCATTATTACTGATGAAACAATGATTCAGTTTCGGATGTTAAACAAAAGTAAAGGCCCAGCAATGTGGAGCCCAAGAGCTCAAAGTGATAAAAAACAATTTACTCAAAAATGGCTAGAGTCTCTTGAACAAATTAAAAATTTAGACTTTTGGGAAGAAATAGTTAGTGAAATAATAGTTGAAAAAGGCATTATTAAAGGAGTAAAAACACAATTAGGAATAGAAATATTTGCTAAAACGGTGATTCTTACAAATGGTACCTTTCTTAATGGAATAATACATATAGGTGAAAAAAGTTTTTCTGGGGGAAGAATAGGAGAGAAGTCAGCTAAAGGTTTAACAGAAAACTTAGTTAAACTAGGTTTTGAAACTGATAGAATGAAAACAGGAACTCCAGTTCGTGTTGATGGAAGAAGTATTGATTTTTCTAAAATGATAGAACAAAAGGGTGATAAAAATCCCTCAAAGTTTTCATTTACCAACACAAAACCATTACGTAAACAGAAAAGTTGCTATTTAGTCTATACATCAGAAGAAGTTCACGACATATTACGCACTGGTTTCGATAAATCACCAATGTTTGTCGGTAGAATTAAAGGTGTTGGTCCAAGATATTGCCCAAGCATAGAAGATAAAATAGAAAGATTTTCTGATAAGGATAAACATCAGCTATTCATAGAACCCGAAGGATGGAACACCAATGAAATATATGTAAATGGTTTTTCGTCTAGCTTACCAGAAGATATTCAATTAAAAGCTTTGCGCCTAATTCCTGGATTTGAAAAAGCAAAAATATATAGGCCCGGTTATGCTATTGAGTATGATTATTTTCCACCGACTCAGTTAAATTATTCCTTGGAAACTAAATTAATTAAAGGATTATATTTTGCTGGCCAAATAAATGGAACCACAGGATATGAAGAAGCTGGAGCTCAGGGAATTATGGCAGGAATTAATGCTGTACAAAAAATAAATAATAAACCTTCATTTATTCTAAAAAGATCAGAAGCATATATTGGGGTATTAATTGATGACTTAATTACTAAAGGAACTGATGAACCATATAGAATGTTTACTTCTAGAGCTGAATACAGAACCCTTCTTCGTCAAGATAATGCTGATATAAGACTAACTAAGAAGTCCTATGAATTAGGTTTGGCTTCTAAAGAAAGGCTTGATAATGTAGAATATAAAATAGAACAAATAGATAGAATAAAGCGTTTTATTAATAAAGAAGGTATTAATCCTGAATTATTAGATAATTATTTAGTTTCTGTAAATTCTCCTAAATTAAAACAAAAAGTAAAAATTTCATCCATTTTATTAAGACCCCAAGTTAAATTGGAGGATATTATTAATTATATACCTTCTTTAAAAGAAGAAGTTGATAAAATAACTCATCTAAAAGTTGAAATAATAGAAGAAATAAATATACTAGCTAAATATGAAAGCTATATAAATAAAGAAGAAGAATTAGCAAATAGAATTTCTAAATATGAAAATATTATTTTAAAAACTAATATAGATTATTTATCTATAAAAGCAATTAGTTACGAAGCTAGAGAAAAACTTAATAAAATAAAACCTACTACTATTGGTCAAGCATCAAGAATAAGTGGAGTTAGTCCTGCTGATATTGCAGTTTTATTAGTTTATATTGGAAAATAACTATATTTCATATTATTTTGCTAAATATTTCACGTGAAACAATAAATATTCATTTTTAAGCATTTTAAGGTAGTTTTTATACTGTTAAGTGTAGTAATATAAATTAATTGAGATAATAGCTTAAACCAAATTTTTTTATATGTATCTATTATTCAGTTATTTGAATAATTCGGAGGCTATTCTGTCTGCTAACATTCTATAATTACGAGCCAAAACAATATTACTATTACTTTTTTGAAAATAATTTGAATTATCATTAAAATATGTTTCTAAATGATTTTTATATTTTATACCGAAAGTATCTTTTATAATATTAAAATCTATTCCCCAAGAAGTTCTTAATCCTAGCATAATATACTCATTAAATCTATCGTCAAGAGTTAAAACTTCTTTAGCTTTGTATTCATTTCCTAATTTAATATTTTCTAAATACAAATTTATTGAAGAATGATTCCATTGTCGTGAAACAATATTAAAAGAATTAGCGGAAGGACCGACACCAAGATAAGGTTGATTTTTCCAATAATTACAATTATGCTTGCTCTCTTTTCCTAGTTTTGAAAAATTTGATATTTCATATTGATTAAATCCATTTCTCTCTAAAAATTTTATTAAATAATTGAAATGACTTATACTCTCTTCTTCAATCAAATTAGGATATTTTTTTTTCTTTATTAAAATATCCAAAGCTGTTTTTGGTTCTATTGTTAAACTATAAGCAGATAAATGAGGAATATTAAATTTTAAAAATATATTCAATTCTTCTTTCCATAGCTTATCAGATAATCCTGGTATTCCATAAATTAAATCAATATTCAAATTATCAAAACCATATTTTTTAGATAATTCTATAGCCGATATAGCATCTTTAGAATTATGGCTTCTGTTCAATTTTTTTAATATTGTATCATTAAAAGATTGAATACCTATACTCAATCTATTAATACCTAATTGCTTATATAATAATAATTTATCCGTAGTAATATCATCTGGATTTGCCTCGAAGGATATTTCACAATTTTTTTTAAGCACAAAAACTTCATGTATCTTTTTAAATATAGAATATAATTCGTTATCATTAAGTATTGAAGGCGTACCACCACCAAAATATATTGTTTCAAGAATATTGGATTGTAAATAATTCTTTTGTTGTTCTATTTCACTAATAATAGCCTCTACTATTTCACTTTTATTCTTAATACTAACAGTAGAAAAAAAATTACAGTAATGACACTTTTGTTTGCAAAAAGGAATATGAATATATAAAGCTGACATTATTCTTCCATATCTTTCAACTCTAATTCTGGTTCAATTCTCACAGAATTATACTCTTTTTCTATTCCGTCCTTATATTTTACAACTAACATTAATTGTCCTTGTTCGTTATAATATTTCCATTCACCCTCTCTTAGACTCATCATATATTTACCAGTCTTCATTTTCTTTCCATTACGATAATACCACGCAAAGTCACCATCCTCACTTCCATCAATGTATCTGCCTTCAAAGTATAATGTATCAGCAGTGTAGTAATACTTCCACTCACCATCTCTTACATCACTCAAATATGTGCCTTTTTCAATATATCCATTTACAGTAATTACCCAATCCCCTTCACGCAGACTATTAACATATTCACCTTGAAGCATAATATCATTATGTTCATTATATTCAATATATTCACCTTCTCTTTCACCCTCAAAATATTCTTCTTTAACTCTCAATTTACCATTTTTATAATACCATTGCCATATTCCAGTGTAAGTACCATTTTTATCATAAGCACCTTCCTGTTCTAAAGAACCATTATCAAAATAATATTTCCATTTACCTACTTTAATATTGTTATTATAACTTCCTTCAGCTTTTATGCGTCCGTTATTATAAAATAGTTTCCATGTTTTTTGTCTTTTACCTGAATCATCTATTATACCGTGGCCTACAATAACACCAATATGCATAATATAACTATCTGTAATTTTTCCATCTCTAGAATACTCTCTTCTAATTCCTTCAGCTTTTCCGTCCTTATAACTTCCGATAGTTTTTATACTACCATCTGAATAATAATCGGTCTTTATTTCAAATACACTTAATTCTTCAGGTTCTTCTTCTAAAATACCATTTCTAAATTTCTGTATACTATCTAAATTTCCTGTAGTATTATAATATTTAAAATATCCGTTTTTGGTTCCATGTCTAAAATTTCCACTCCATTTTATTACACCATTAGCATAGAAGTCTTTCCAAATACCATTTTTTAAGCCTTTAGCATCTAATGCATTAAAATATTCTCGCTTTTTAATAAACCCGTTAATATAGAAAATCTTTGAAATCAATCTACCATCATGATCATATTTATAAGCCCAACCTTCTTCTAAACCATTGTTATAAAATGTCTTTGATTGAATATTACTATCTAAAAAAAGAATTTTACACCAATTATTTTTTAAATCATTATCGAAACTATCAACTATAATTGATTCTGGTAAATAATTTATTCTATAACCATTTTTTTTATCATTTTTATAATTAATAATCAGGGAAATATTACCTTTTTCATTATAAAACTTCCAAGTACTATCAAGTAAAAAATTCTTTCTATTACCTTCAGATTTTAAAATACCATATTTATTAAAAGTTTTCCAATAACCATCTGGTTTACCATCGCGCATAGTTCCTTTACTAGCTATTTTACCATTTGGATAATAAAAAACTTGAAAACCATTTTTTACAATAGTATCTTGTGCTAAACCAAATTTAGCAACAAATATGATTAATATGATTAATAAATATTTAGACATTAAATAATATTATTCTTTTGCGATATTTCTAGCATTCTTTCAACAGGTAAAAGAGATTTTTTAATTACATCAGCATCCAATAATATTTCATTAGACTCATTCAAAAGACAATCATAAATTTTTTGCATTGTAATTAATTTCATATAAGGACAATCGTTGCAACTACAAGTTTCATCAGAAGGAACAATAATAAATTCCTTATTTGGCGAATCTTTCTTCATTTGATGTAAAATACCAGATTCAGTAGCAACTACAAATTTTTGAATATCAGTATTTTTTACATAATTAAGAATACCAGAAGTAGAACCAACATAATCAGCTAATTCAAGAACAGGCGCTGCACATTCAGGGTGAGCTACCAATTTAGCATCAGGATTATTAATTTTTAATTCTATCACTTTTTCCACTTCTAAAATATCGTGCACTTCACAAGTACCATTCCATAACACCATATTTCTACCAGTAATTTTATTGATATAACCACCAAGATTTTTATCTGGAGCAAATACAATTTTTTGATTTTTAGGATATGATTCTACAATTTGAACTGCATTAGAAGAAGTACATACAACATCAGTCATAGTTTTTAATTCTGCAGTACAATTTATATAAGAAATAACTTTGTGATCTGGATATTCTTTCATGAATTCAGCAAACTTATCAGCTGGAGCAGATTCTGCAAGAGAACAACCAGCTTCTAAATCTGGTAATAAAACCTTAGTATTGGGATTCAATGCTTTAGCTGTTTCAGCCATAAAATGAACTCCCGCAAAAACGATAATATCAGCTTCAGATTCTTTAGCTTTTTGGGCTAAAGCTAAGCTATCACCCACAAAATCAGCTATATCCTGAATATCTGAAGTTTGATAATAGTGAGCCAAAATAATTGCCTTTTTTTCTTTTCGTAACTTATCAATACTTTTTACTAAATCCATTTCTGTACTTTTAATTTGTTATTTTTACATGGCAAAGATAGATAATTCGATTAGAAATCAATCAGTCAAATTTCGAGTTAATTAACAGCCTACATTTATATTAATATATTAATTCTTTTAGAAGAAAAATATGTAATATGTAATAAGCTCGGTTAATATGTTAGAAATTAATTGGCCTTTTATGTAACCTATTAATTATACACAAATATCAACAGAATAAGAATAATTAATAAGCTTGAAAATTAATACATTATTCTACTTATTAACACTATTGTTAATTAAGCAGTATTGAAAACTAATTTTAATATTAACTAAAATATTTTGTGTAAAACCATTTGATAAATTGTGAAATAATATGAAAACTTGCTATTGTTTTTTTAAGAAAAGTTACAGGTAGATGAAGTTTATAATTTGATTAACTTTATCTATATTTATTCACAATAAAGTAAGAGCATATTGTTAATAAGCGTATAAATAATTGGATTACAGTAAATAGAAAATATATTTACTTTGCTATAAAACAACTAATAAATTGATAAATAATGTATTAGTAAAACAATAAAAAACGAATTTATTTTTGTTTCTTTGTACTTATTAACAATTGAGAATTTTACTATGTTTAGCAAATCAAAAACAATTGCAATAGGCTGTGACCATGCTGGTTACAAATTGAAAGAGTATCTTAAAGAGGAATTAGGAAAGTTGGGTTATAGTTTTAAAGATTTTGGAACATACTCAGAAACAAGTGTAGATTATCCAGATTTTATTCATCCATTGGCAAATAGTATTCAAGAGGGAGAATATGAGTTGGGAATAATTATGTGTGGTAGTGGTAATGGAGTAAGTATTACAGCCAATAAGCATTCGAAAGTACGAGCTGCTATGGCTTGGAATACAGAATTAGCAGCATTAGGTCGTATGCATAACGATGCTAATGTATTAGGATTATCAGCAAGATTTATAGCACAAGAATATGCTTTGGAAATTGCTCAATCTTTTCTTAATGCAGATTTTGAAGGAGGAAGACATCAAAAAAGAGTAGATAAAATTTAATGTAGAATAATAAATAAATTTAAAGAATTATGTATAATAATTATCAAGAATTTCTTCAAAAGGAAATAACAGACATAAAGGAAGCAGGATTATATAAAAACGAGCGTATAATTGTTGCTCCACAGCAAGCAGAAATTAAATTAGAAGATGGATCTAAAGTTCTTAATTTTTGCATGAATAATTATTTAGGATTATCAAATAGTCCTGAATTAATAGAAGCAGCAAAAGCAGCTATGGATTCTCATGGTTATGGAATGTCATCAGTACGTTTTATTTGTGGTACACAAGATTTACATAAAACATTAGAAAAGAAAATTGCTAAGTTTTTTGGAACAGAAGATACTATTCTTTATGCTGCCGCTTTTGATGCTAATGGTGGTGTTTTTGAGCCATTATTGGGAATAGAAGATGCAATAATCTCTGATTCTTTGAATCATGCTTCTATTATTGATGGAGTACGTTTGTGTAAAGCGCAGCGATATCGTTATCAGAATGCTGATATGGAAGATTTGGAAAAGCAGTTGAAATTAGCTCAAGCACAAAGATTTCGTTTAATAGTAACAGATGGTGTATTTAGTATGGATGGAAATGTTGCTCCAATAGACAAGATTCTTGAGCTTGCTAATAAATATGATGCAATGATAATGATAGATGAAAGTCATTCAGCAGGAGTAGTTGGTAATACTGGTAGAGGTGTTACTGAACTTTTTGATATGCAAGGTAAAGTTGAAATTATTACTGGTACATTAGGAAAAGCTTTTGGTGGTGCAATTGGTGGTTTTACTACTGGTAAGAAAGAGATAATTGAGATGTTACGTCAGCGTTCACGACCATATTTGTTTTCAAATTCTATTCCTCCAATGGTGGCTGCTGCTGGTATAAAAATGTTTGATTTAGTTGATACTACAAATATATTACAAGACAAACTTCATAGTAATACAGATTATTTTATGGAGAAAATGAAGTCAGTAGGTTTTGATATTAAACCTACAAAATCTGCTATTTGTGCAGTAATGTTGTATGATGCTAAATTAGCTCAAGATTTTGCTACAAAACTTCTTGATGAAGGAATTTATGTAATAGGATTTTTCTTCCCTGTTGTTCCAAAAGGAGAAGCAAGAATTAGAGTTCAACTTTCTGCTGCTCATCAAACAGAGCATCTTGATAAATGTGTAGCTGCATTTACTAAGGTTGGAAAAGATTTGGGAGTCATTAATTAATAAGATTTAATTTATTAAGAGGCTATTTTTTTACTAAATAAATAGCCTTTTATTTTTTATATAAAAATATGAATTTAGAAAAATTTAAAAACAGATTAAAAATTGAGATCCGCTACGCAGATTTAGATACATACAGACATGTTAATAATAAAGCTTTTATAAGTTTTTTAGAGGATGCACGAATTTATTATATGAAAGAAGTAATGAATTTTATTCCTAAAAATCTTGACTTTGAGGCAGTAGTAGGTAAAATAGATATTTCATATTTAGCACCATTATTTTTATACGACAATGTATGGGTTTAT
>QMPB01000032.1 GCA_003648395.1 Bacteroidota bacterium | reverse complement strand
CTTATACTAGTCTTAACTCTTTATTTTACAAAATATAATTTAATCTTATTCCCAATAACATACATTACTGGTACAAGAATAAGTGTAAGAAAGGTCGCAAAGCTAAGACCGAAAATAACTGTCCAAGCCATTGGTCCCCAGAAGTCTGCATTCTCACCACCAAAGTATATATTAGGTGAAAGATCGCTTAGCAAATCTCCAAAGCTAATATTCAACCCTACTGCCATTGGCAATAAACCAAGTACCGTTGTAATTGCCGTAAGCAATACTGGGCGCAAGCGCGTTTTACCTGCCGCAATCACACAATCTATAGAATCTTGTAATTCTAGATTATCTTCCTTAGATAATCCTAGTTCCTCTCTTTTTTGATCTTTCAGAAGGTCAATATAATCAATAAGCACAATGGCGTTATTAACAACAATACCGGCAAGGGAAATTATTCCTATACCAGTCATTATCACCACAAAATCCATAGTAAATGTAGCCAAGCCTCCAAATACTCCAATGGTACTAAAGAGTACACTTATCATAATAATAACCGGTTTTGCAAAGGAATTAAACTGTGTTACTAAAATTAGAAATATAAGTGCTAAAGCAATAACCAATGCCTCGCTAAGAAAGGCTTGTGCTTCTGCTTGATCTTCTTGCTCTCCAGTAAATTTTATGGAATAACCTTCTGGTAATTCAAAATTTTTCAATAATTTACGCAGCTGAGCATTAATAACATTCGCATTATAACCTTCCAAAATATTAGAATATATTATTATAACTCGCTTCATATCTTTACGATTTACAGAGCCATAAGTATTGCTGTATTGTATACTTGCAACTGATGAAATTGGTACATCAAGCATTTTTCCTTGCTTATTTCTAAAAATAATACTCTGATTCAATAAAGCGCTAATACTATTTCTGTACTCTTTAGAATATCTAAGTCTAATGGGATATTTATCTTCACCATCCTTAAAATCTGATATATCTTTCCCAAACAAAGAAGTACGTATAGCCATGGCTATTTGTGAAGTAGAGAGTCCAAAACGGCGAGCCTTATCTCTATCAATATGAATAATAAGTTCAGGTTTGCCATTATCTAAATCTCTTTTTAGACCCTCAACGCCAGGCACTGCAATATTCTCAAGAAAAGCCATTACGGAATCCGTATAATATATAAGTCTATCGTACTCAACACCTTGTATTTCAAGATTAATAGGCTTTCCAGTTGGAGGCCCCATTTTATTCTTCTCAATAGAGATTTGCACTCCAGGATATTGCCCAACTAAAGAGTCCGAAAGTTCTTTCATTATATCATTTGAAGCACGATGATCGCCCCTTTCATCATAATCTATAAAAGTGATAGTAATCAAGGCTTTTTCGGGAGAGTTACCAAAAGATTGTTCTCGTTCACCAACTGCACCCTTTCCTACAATAGTAAGTACTGATTTAAGAATTGCAGAATCTTTCTTTATTATCCTATTTACTTTTTTATCAATATAATCAGCAAATTTATTTGTGGAATCTATATCCGTGCCAATTGGTAATTTCATGGTAACATTTAAATAGCGCGGCTCATTTTCTGGGAAGAAAAGAATCTTTGAGCCTGAAATTCCAAAGAAAATAAATGTGGCAATCAATAATAAAAACCCACCTCCAAGAAGATAACGAGGATTATTACCTCTCAATGCCCAATGCAATACTTTCAAATAATAGTTCTCCAGCCACACAAGAAAATTAACTTGAAATTTTTCGCTCCAGCTAAAAAGGAATAAATAATTAGCAATCATTAGCAATGCCATAAACATTGTAAAATTTGCTAGCCACATTGTTCCACTAAAGAATCCTAAACCACCAATTATAATCATAATGGCAAGTATTATCATTACTTTTTTAAATTCTGGTTTGCTGTCCTTTTTATTATCCTTAAGAATAATGACAACAAAAGTTGGCACTATTACCAATGCCACAAATAAAGATGAAGAAAGTACAATTATTAACGTAATTGGCAATAAGCCCATAAAGCTTCCCATCATTCCTGGCCAGAATATAAGTGGTAAAAACGCCGCCAATGTGGTAGCTGTAGATGCAATAATAGGCCAAGCAACTTCACCTACAGCCTGCCTAGTTGCTTCAAAAGTGTTATACCCTCTATCTATAAATCTATATATATTTTCTACTACCACAATTGCATTATCGACTAACATGCCTAATGCAAGCACTAAACCAAATAAAGTCATCATATTAATAGTATAGCCAAGCATACCAATAATAACAAAGGAAATAAGCATGGACATAGGAATAGCAAAACCAACAAATAATGAGTTTCTTAATCCTAAGAAGAAGAATAGAACAACTATAACGAATATCATACCCATTATTATACTGTTCTCTAAGTTATACACCTGTTTTTTTACCTGAGCTGACATATCATTAGTAATCTCGATATGCATATTTCCTGGAATTAATCCTGATTTTCTAGAACGCTCAATTAGTGCATTAATATTTTCTGTAGCAGAAATAAGATTTTCACCACTCTTTTTTACTACGGATAAAGAAACAACATTATGTGTATTCAGTCGAGCATAAGTTAAAGGGTCTACATAGCCATCTTTTACTTTTCCTCCCCTAATTATATCTCTTAAATATACAATATTTCCTTTTTCGTGCTTAATAATAATATCGTTCATCTCATCAATAGATTTGAACTCCCCATCAACTCGAACAGAACGACGAGTATAATTAGAAACAAAATCGCCGCCAGAAATTGACTTATTCTCAAATTTAATAGCATCCTCTATAGATTGAAAACCTATATTATTAGCCATCATTTTGTTTTTATCAATATCAATATTTATTTGTCTATCATTAAGCCCCTTCACATCTACTTTAGATATTTGTGGTACGGCTTCTATTTCATCCTTAATATCATCAGAAATCAATCGCAATTCCTCCATACTAAAGTCACCAGACATATTAATACTCAGAATTGGAAATTCCGAGGCATCGAGCTCTTTAATAATTGGCTCCATATTCAAGTCATCAGGCATTTCGCTTTTAGCTGCATCAACAGCATCCTTAACGTCTTGCAATGCCTTCTTAATATCGTAATCACTTTTAAACTCTACAACAATATCGCTATTATCTTGCGAAGAAGTAGATGTAAATTTAGTAACTCCTTTTATGGTCTTAATCTCTTTCTCTAAAGGGCGAGTAATCAGATTCTCCATATCTATAGGAGGATTACCCGGGTAAATAGTCTTTATAAAAATATTAGGGATTTTTATATCTGGAAAAGATTCCTTTGGCAAATTTGAATACGTAAAAAGGCCATAAATTGCCAATACTATTGTAAGTAAAACAACGGTATTCCTATTTTTAATAGAAGCTGTTGTTAAACCAAAATCACGTATATTTTTCTCTTTATTTGTATTGTCTTCCACTTTCTAAATATTTAATTATAATAAACACAAAGTCGCTATTTCTATTTCAACTGAATAGAGCTACCATTTTTTACTAAATTATAAGCTTTCGTAATAACTATATCACCAGATTTTATTCCATCAGTTATCATTGTTGTATTGCCATAACTAATGCCCGTAACAACATACTGTCTTTGTGAAAAATATTTTCCATCTTCTTCTCTCACAATATAAATATACGTTCTGCCTTTGGCATCATTTTTTACTACAATTGCTGGTACAATAAAGGCCTCGTCAAAATGTTTATCCGATAATTTTATCTGGGCGATTATATTTGGAATAAGCTTTTTATTGGAATTCTTAATTGGAATTTGAATTTTTATAGTTCTATTATTTGGATTCACAACTGTACCAACAACAGCAATTTTAGATTCAATCTTCATACTAGGAAAAGTAGGGAATGTAATCTCTACTTTATCATTAGTATTTATATAAGGCAATAGTGATTCAGAAATATTTGCCGTAACTTTTAATTCCTTAAGATTCACTATGAAGAATAAGGGCTTATTTGGACTTCCAAACTCTCCAACTTTTTGATTTACAGCTTCAATATAACCAGAAAATGGGGCCTTAATTACAGCCATTCTCAATTGTGAATGTAATGTTTTAAGCTTCTTATCTAAAGATTCTTTTTTCGCCTTAGCCTGTAAGTATTGTATTTCCGATCCAATATTTTGATCCCAAAGTTGTTTTTGCTTAGCATAAATAGACTTTGCCAATTCCAATTGCGTTTTAACTTCATCAATGGCATTTTGAGTCATTTCTGTATCAACAGAGGCAAGTTTTTGACCTACTTTTACATACTGCCCTTCTTTTACATAAATATACTTAATTAAACCATTCAACTCAGGGCTAATATAAGCTTGCATTTGAGATTCCACATTTCCATTTACACTAATATAGTGAGTAAAAGGTTTGGAAACCATCTTTTCTATTCCCACAAGTATTGACCCTTGTTTAGAAGCACCTGAAATAGTATCCAAAATTGAGTTTAGATTAGATATTTTTCCTTCAATATCTACAATCTCCATTTTATAAGAGTTTATCTTGTCTAAAATTGCCTTTTTATCTTGCAATTTTTCTTCTCCACCATTGCAGCTTACTAAAGCTATAAGTACAATAAAAAATACTAAATATTTTTTCATTTCTATTTTTGTTTAATGTTATTTCCTAAAATTTTATCAAGTTCTGCCTTTGAATTCAATACCTGAATTATGGCATTAAAATATGCTGATTGACTATTTATATACTGCATATTAAGCTGTGTTAATTCAGTACTTGTAATAGTTCCATTACTAAATTTTATCATGGATCTATGGTAAATCTTCTCGGCAAGCTCTCTATTTCTCTGATCCTTAAGATACGTTTCATAATAGTTAATCAAGTTAGTCCGTGCTTGATGCACTTTAAAGTTGAGGCTCTGCTCCATCAAATAATCTTGATTTTGCATCTTATCAACTTCCAATTGAGCTTGTTGAATTTTGCTATATCTGGTTCCACTTCCCCAAATTTGCCATTTCAAGCCAATTCCTACAATATTTGATTGAAAATACTGTTGATCTCCATTAAAGTAATTATTGAAATCATTGTTTTGACCACTTACACTATGTGCATAAAAAGCATTTAAAGAAGGTAGCAAAGTAGATTTTTCTCGCTTCATACTCAACTCTGTTATCTCTTTCTGATTTTGAAGTATTTGGTAATCAATATTTTTTGAAATATCAAATTGTTGACCAAAAATTGATTTAAGACTAGCATTATCAAAAATATATTCCAAACTATCAGTAAGGCTTATGGAATCAGCTATATCAATACCTATTTGAAACTTAAGAATATTCTCTGCCACTACTTTTTGTCTTTTTACCGACGATATAGAATTAGTTACTGTTAGAAGATTTATTTCTAACTGATCAACATCCACTTCATCAGCTAATCCGGCGGCATGTGTAGCGCTAATTTCATCATAAGATTTTTGAATATCTTTCTGTGTTTCATCTAATATTTTTTCATTTCTATATGCCATCAATAGACCATAGTATGATTTTGTAACCAGTTCTATAACATCATTTTCTGATTTTAGAGCTGCTCTAATAGACATCTCTTTATAAGCTGAGCTAGCCTGAAGAGCAACAATATACTCGCCACTAAAAAGCAGTTGAGATGCAGAAAAAGTAAAGCTCGCATCATTGGTCTGACCAAACTGCACAGGCATATAAGTACCTGGAGGACCACCAAAAATCTCTGCTGGTAATAAAGAAACTGGAACATCTATCATGTTCTGATATTTCATCTCAGTATGTACTTGTGGTAATCCTATTGCAGTAGTTTCCCACACTTTCTTTTTAGCAATCTTTACATCCAAATCCGCATTCAGGATGTTCTTATTCTCGGTAAGTGCTAAATCAACTGCTTTTTGTAAATCCAAGGTGTATGTATTTTGGGCCAAAACTATATTTGGCAAAAACACCATTGCAATTAATATTTGTTTAATATATCTATACATATTAATTCTTGTCTTTTGTTAATTTCATATACTCTTCAATACCTTTAGAGGTAGCAATACCATGCAAATGATAATTGAATAACTCATCCAATAAATCAATTATCTTTACATCATATATTTCAAAAATATCAGTCTCCTTAAAACTTTCAATTCTAATTATATTTAATATTGTTAGTTTATCAATATTTATATCTTCTCTAAAATAACCTTCCTCTATTCCCTGCTTCAAATCAATTCGCATTTTATCATAAATATGTTGTCGCCTATTTTTAATAAATAATAAATGCTGCTCAGGATAATATTTCTTTAAATCGAATTCAAAAGATGGATTAATCTCCGATAGCATTCTGGTAATATGCTTATAAATAAAGATATGCTTCTCTATCACATTCATTTTTGGGTCCATACAAAAGCCCGACATATCTGTCATTTCTGAAATTAGCATAATACACTGGTCAACTAAATCAGTTTTATCTTTTACCATTTGATATAACGTCTTCTTCGAGACTGATAACTCATGAGCTACATCGTCCATAGAAACACTCCTAATTCCATATTTCATATACAGTTTTAGGCTTCTCTTTATCAATATTTCAATACTCAACTCCATAATAAATCTATTTTATCATTATAGTTACCACAAAAAATACCTAATCGGCAATATTTTGATCGGCAAATATATACAAAATATCCTTAGAAAACTTTAAGTGTGTTAAAAGTTTCCAAAAGGTAAAATATATTTTATAAACAACGTATTATTAGACTAAATGTAACTAATCAGTGTGAATAAGAATGTAATGAGTAATTATCATTAGCTCCACCCTACTGAGTGATTCTCCCTTAGAAAAATTGTACCGATTTAATTGGAGCTAATGGCATAGAATTAAGCTGTTTTGGCTATTTTTTTGCATGTTGAGTAATTTTGCTTTTATAAAAGCAAAATTATATCGAAGTGTCTGCAAAAAAATATGACAAAACAATTATATTAAGTACCATATTATCAGTGATATAGATAGACTGATTAGTAACGAATAAATTATTAGGAATAAACGAACTAAAACCCAAGCTTCTCCCAAAGGCTAGTTTTGATTGAGATACTGCATTTACTCTTTTTTATTAGTTGAGTATCCTGAAAGTTGAAAAACCCCTCGTCGTTAATGTTATACGAAACACCATTTATAACAATATTTTTGGTTGAAGTTGCAATTGCTTTGAACACATAATTATAATAATCGTCGTCCATAGTATGTAATGAGCCTCCACTTTTAAATGCAATATTGATATATTGAGGATTAATAGGTCCTTTAATATTAGTCAAAATAACTTTTATAGGTAGTCCAATATTATTTATCAAAGCAAAATCCCTGACACAAGTTTCATTATTTGCAATAAGTATAAACTCATCAGTTTTAAAATACTTGTTTTGAGTATAAATTACTGATTCTATAGTGTTTGTACTACTTCTACTTTTATTATCTCCACGTTTAGCGGCATACTCACAACGTCTATCAATTTGTCTCTGATTGTTCGATTTTGAAAAATAAATCCCACCTGTTTTTCCAATTTTTTTCTTATTATCGGCAAGCCTATTTCCATCATTGCTAAAAACAAAATGGTTAATACCACTTGTTTTAGGGTGAGTTTTATGCCATAATAATGCTTGACCACTTTGCGTATACATATTTTTAGTCCAGTCCATTATTATAGAAGTATTATTCCATGCAGGATGCCTATCAAGAACTGTATATACTGTGGAGTCATTACTTTCGCCACCATGTTTTTCTATAAAATCAAGCTTTCGTTCTACATTAAATGGCAGGAGAGTGGTATATATATCGCATTGCGAGAATCTTATTCTTTGTGGTGGATCTTTAATTTGAAATAGTTTTTCGTTGTTCAGCTCATATTTAAGCCTCTTCATATCCAACTCATTATCGACAATTTTCTGAGAAAGATGCTGTATTTCTTCATCCAATGTATGTACACTTCCCCCAGTTAAATAAGCTAAATTTACATACTGGGGATTTAGGCCATGGCTGGTGCCACAAGCTATCACATTAACTTTAACCCCCAAATTAGCAATTAGTCTAAAATCTCGAATACAGCTATTGTTATCCGCAATTAATATAAGCTCATCAAAATCCTCAAAACGATTAATTCCCCTTATTAAAGCTTCAATATCATTTTCTGGGTCATCGCCTCCTTTACCTTTTCTTCCAACTAAATAAAAAGTTTTAATCAAACGGTCCATATGCCTAGCCTGAGCATAATAAACACCCTCTGTTTCACCAATTATTTTTCTTTCGTCAGGAGTATCATCGCCATCATTAAAGAACACAAAGTTTTTAATTCCACTATTTGTATAATTCATAGAGTGCCACAAAATAGCCTGTGCACCATAGCGGTACATACTTCCTGTCCAATCCATTACAACTAGTGCATTTTTCCATTCAGGATGATTATCAAAAGTTCTATAAACCATCGAATCACCTATTCCACCTTGAGAGCGGATATAGTTTTCTACCTTTAACGACAATTCAGGAATATCTTCTGCTTTAGTATCAGGAATATTTTTTACATATTTATCTTCCTCAAAATCACTAATTTCAAAATAATGAATACTAATACCATGAAACATTTTTTTTGTTTCTTCCTCAGTTTCACAAGAAGTTTGATATTTGATATTCCATTCAAAATCGGCACAATTAAGAGTAGAATCTAAGGCAAATAAGGCCTTTACTCTTTTTGCCAAAAGGCTATAATAATTAGTGCGCCAGAATTCTTTATTTCTAGGGTATTTTGTATAAACAACATCTATCTGAGTAACAATAATATTTTTACTATATGCAGGCCAATCGCTCCCATTTATTATCTTTGATTGTGCATAGCCATTATTCAATACTATTCTACCTTTTGCAGCTGTCGTGTCATAAACTTCAAGTTCATTTAAATTAAATAATCTTTCAAAATCTTTACCGAATTTGGTAGGATTATCAAGCATTTCGGCAGAAAACTTTTTCTCTTGAGCATAAGACAAACTAATACTCAATATAAATATAGAGGCCAGTATAATCTTTAATAAGGCTATAATTCTAAGCATTAATCTCTATTGTTACAAATGTTCCTTGTCCTGGTGCTGACTCATAATTATACTCAGCACCAATATTATTAGCACGCATCCTTAAGTTATCCAAACCTATGCCATCGCTCTTAATATTAGACATATCAAAGCCTACACCATGATCCTCAACAGTAATAATTATCGAGGATTTATCATTTACTTGTTGAATAAATATTTCATCGCTTTGCGAATGCTTAATAGAGTTTGTTACTAGCTCCTGTACAATTCTAAACAGCTCTATTTCTGACCCTAATAATACATCCCCTGTATTTCCAATTTTTATATATCTAACCTGTATTTTTCCTGCTGAATTAATAGCATCTCTTAGATTTTCAATTGCACCACTAAGTCCAAATTGAGTAAGTACTCCTTTGGATAAGTTTCGCGAAATAGTTCTAACTTCCTGAATAGAGTTATCTAACAAATCTAATGCAAAGCTAAAACTCTCTTTAGATTCAGCGCTTGTAGTCATATCGACTTCAAAACTACTAAAATGCAATTTCACAGTTGATAACAAACTACCAAGTTTATCATGAAGTTCACTAGCAATTCTAGCTCTTTCTTTCTCTTGCCCTTCCATATAGGAGTTTATGGAATTCACCTCTTGCCGCTTAACTAGGTCTAGTACTTTATTCCTATTTTCTTCCTCGGTTTTTTTATACTCTTCTTCAGCAGAAACACGCTTCATGCGATAAACTCTGCGTAAACCTACCAATATAATTATTAATGAAACAGCAATTACGCCAAACAAGACAGAAATAACTTTTTGTTTATTATTAATTGTTACTTGTTTTTCCTTTTCTATCTTCTGTCGTTCTGATAACTGCTTAAGATTTTGAATATCCTTATCCTTTTTCTCGGTTTCAAATTGCTCTTTATATTCATTTATTTTATTTGTAACCTCTATAGAGTGTATGGAATCTTTATAATTAACATAATATTGATAATATATTAATGCCTTTTTATAAGATTTCTTTTTACTCTGAATAACGTATAAACCATTATAAATTTCTTCAGTAGTTTCTGCTTGATTAAGCTCTATACTGAGAGGCAAGACTTCAAGAAATAAATTCTCTGCCTTATTAATTTGGTTCATTTCAATATAACAAATTGCCATATTTGCTTTTGTACGAACGTTACCTGCTATATAGTCAAGTTTTTTATAAATTTTATTTGCGTAGTCAAAATAAACAAAAGCACTATCATAACTATACTTATTCTTAAAAATAAGACCAATATTCATATAAATCCCAGCAGCCTTTAACCCGTTTCTTTCAGAAGCTTTCTTGCCATTAATTGCCTTACGATAATAAACCAGTGCAGAATCAAATTGTTCATTTTTTAGTAGTATCGATCCAATATTCACAAATAAGGTATATGGTTCTTTTTTAGGATATAATACCTTCCATACCTCAACTGTTTTAAGATATTCTTGATATGCATTATTATAATCTCCATTAGAATAATAAACATTACCAATATTATTTAAGATTTGCAAAATTCCTTTTTTGAAATCTATTACTTCAAAATTTCTTAAACCAATGAATAATTCACTTATTGCTTCATCAAACTTATTTTTAGCATATTGTATTCTACCCTTTTTATAACTACTTAAACCTGCACCCTTATAGTAATTAACTACTGTATCTGATGAATTTATAATAAGTTCATTATAAAGATTATATGCTTTATCATAATAAACAAAGGATGAATCCCAAGACTCTTTCTTATAAAAAGCCCTTCCCAAGCTCATGTTAATTTTAGCATTAATTAGCCTAGAGTCGCTTCTATCAGCAACCAATGGTATGGCTGTCTTACAAATCTCGATTGCTAAATCATAATCCTTTTTTCTAAAATTCAAACTTATTTTAGCAGATAAAATTTTAAAAAGAATAGAGTCCTCAGGGTTTTCATTATAATAAACCTCAGCCGTATCAATATATGCAGCTATTTCTTTAGGAACCTTTGACTTATTAGCTAAAGTTATATATTTTATGGAGTTCTCTAATAGGCTAGTCCCATTTTTTTTAGTTTCGTTATTTTGCGCTAAAATATTACTACCAGATAATAGAATAAAGAATAATAATGGTATTACTTTAATCATGATAAAACTCTAATTAATTAGACAATGCTAGTTATAGTTACTTTTGCTAAAGTATTAAAAAAGTAGCTTGAAAAAGCAATAATCTATTACATTTGCATTATGATTAAAGTATACGACGATAAATATTATATGCAGCAGGCTTATAAAGAAGCATTGCAGGCTTATGATGAAAACGAAGTGCCAATAGGAGCTGTTATTGTATGCAATGACAGCATAATTGCAAGGGCACATAATATGACCGAAACTCTAAATGATATTACTGCTCATGCGGAAATGCTTGCAATAACTGCTGCAGAAAACTTTTTAGGGAGCAAGTTTCTTACCGATTGTACTCTTTTTGTAACATTAGAGCCCTGTGTAATGTGTGCTGGAGCAAGTTATTGGGCTCGCTTTGCTAGAGTTGTATATGCAGCCCCTGATAACAGGTTTGGCTTTAAGAAAGCTGGAGATAAGCTCTTCCACCCTAAAACCAAAATTGAAAATGGACTTATGGAAAAAGAATCTTCATTATTATTGAAGAAGTTTTTTACTAAAAAGCGTTGAGAAACTAATAATTTTACTCCATAAAAAAAGCTCTTAGAGACTATTTTTCTAAGAGCTTTTTTATTATCTATATTTAAATATTATCCCGCAAGGATAAATCTAACAGGCATATTAAATTGAGCACGAACTGGTCTACCGCGTTGCTTACCAGGTTTCCATTTAGGCATACCTTTAATAGCATTTACAGCAGCTTCATCACAACCTCCGCCAATTCCACGAAGAATCTTCACATTACTTATAGATCCGTTCTTCTCAACAACGAAAGTTACATATACAGTACCTTGAATTCCACTTTCTTTAGCCATTTCTGGATAAATAATTGCTTTTGATAAGTACTTAAGTCTAGCTTCGTCACCACCTGGGTAGCCAGGTTGATCTTCAACAAATACAAAAATTTCCTCTTCAGCACCAGTATTTTCATCTTCCTCATCAATAACCTGTTCCTCAATAACATCGTCATCATCAGTTTCGATATCAATATCAAGATCATCTTCGACCTCAATATCATCTTCCACAATTTCGATCACTGTAGTTTGCTGTGGTGGTGGTGGTGGTGGTGGTGGTTCAATACGTTCTGTTTGAAGCACAATATCCTCCTCATCATCAAGAGAGACATTACGCATAATTTCGGTAGCTTGTCTGTCATACGTCTTATACTCAAAGGCAAACCATACTAGAGAAAGAGTTACTATCAATCCAAATAAAGTATAGATTGATTTATTCTTTTCTAAACTAGCTCGTTCTGTTTTTTTAACTTCCATAATATCAATATTTTAACTTCCCTAGGCTTCAGTTCTTAAAGAGCGCTAAGTTAATAATAATTTTATTATCTACAATTTTTTATTTAGTATCCATTTATTTCGAATAATACTGAAGGTTAAAACCCCAATTAAAACCCCGATAATATCTGCAATTGCATCAGGGATGTTAGCATTTCTCCCAATAAAAACGTAGTGTTGTAGAACTTCTGTCAAACTTGCATAAACTATGCCAAAAAAACTAATAATAAATAATGCTCTCACTTTTGGGGTCTTTATCTTATAAAAATATATAAGCCAAAACCACGCAAAAGGAAAAAACATAGCAATATGTATCAATTTGTCTGGCTGAAAAACATCCATCCACTTCGACACCTTTGGAAAACTATTTCCTGGGAGGCCTGTAAGCAGAAGTATTGCCAACATCCATAACAAAGCTATAGTTAATGCTTGTTTTGAAGTCCAAAAAAAAGGCATTAACCTATTGTATAGGTTGCCTTTTTCAATATTATTGTTATGCTCCAATTAATTCTTTGTATTCTTCAGCACTTAGCAAATTGTCTAATTGAGAAGGATCACTCATTTTTACCTTAATAAGCCATCCTTTTCCGTAAGGATCCTCATTAACACTCTCTGGCGCATCTTCTAAACTCTCATTCAATTCATAAATAAGACCCGACACTGGCATAAAAATCTCTGAAACAGTTTTTACTGCCTCAATACTACCAAATGGCTCTGCTTCTTCTAAATCTTCATCAACAATTTCTAGCTCTATATAAACAATATCACCAAGCTCACCTGTTGCAAAACTAGTCATACCTACTGTTACATTATCACCTTCAACTCTAACCCATTCATGATTTTTTGTGTACTTTAAATCTTCTGGAATATTCATATCTATAGTTTTATTTGTTTTTAAATAAGTTTGACAAAGTTATTAGTTTTATCAATATAATCGTCATAATTAATATATTTTTTCTTAATTAAATTTTCATTTTCTCAATAAATATTTTTGTTTCATCCATCAGCCATCGTGGAGTAGATGTTGCTCCACAAATTCCAACACTATCTTCTTCTTCAAACCATTGCATATCAATCTCATCAGGAGAACTAATAAAATAGGTTCTCTTATTGGTTTCGTAGCAAATACTGTATAAGTATTTACCATTTGAACTTTTCTTTCCACTTACAAAAATTATAACATCGTGAAGATTAGAAAACCCTCTTAATTGTGGCGCTCTATGCGAAACCTGCCTACAAATAGTGTCATTTATATTAAAAACAGTATCAGTATCCTTATTCTTCTTGATATTTTCTACCAATGAATTGAATCCCTCAATACTTTTTGTTGTTTGGGAATATAATTCTATTGGCTTACTAAGGTCTATTTTACTAAGATCGTTCTCATCTGAAATAATAATTGCTTCATCTGCTGTTTGACCCGCTAGACCAACAACCTCTGCATGTCCTTGTTTTCCATAAATCACTACTTGCCCATCAGTTTTATTAATCTCTTGATGTCCTTTTCTAATATTATTCTGCAAACGTAATACTACAGGGCAACTTGCGTCCAATAGATTAATCTTATTTTTAAGAGCAATCCGATAAGTCTCAGGGGGTTCACCATGAGCCCTAATTAAAACATCCACATTATTAAGCTTTTCGAATTGCTCATGATTTATAATTACTAATCCAAGTTTACTTAATCTATTTACTTCCATATTATTATGAACTATATCACCAAGGCAATACAGTTCGTCATGGATCTTAAGATAGTCCTCAGCAGCTTGGATTGCGTTTACAACACCAAAACAAAAACCAGAATTAACATCAATACTTACTTGCATATTTTTTGTTCAAATTTAGAATGCAAATATAAATTGAAAATTGCCATTAATTAATAAAAGAAATACATATTAACTCAAACAACAAAAAGTTTACTTTTGCGTTCTTAATAAAAATATATTATTATGACTGAGAATACTACTCAAAATAACTCATTTAATGCAATTAGCCTCATACTGTTTTTCTGGAGCAAACGTAAGGTTTTAATAACTGTAAGTATAATAGCTATTGTGGCATCGGTTATTTTTTCGCATCCGTATTTTATCCCTCCAAAATACGAATCTACTGTTGTACTTTTCCCTTCATCAACAAACTCAATTTCCAAAGCTTTACTTGGCGACAACCAAGGTTATAAGCAGGATTTACTACAATTTGGAGAAGAAGAAAATGCTGAGCAACTAATACAAATTCTAAATTCTAGTAAAATTCGTGATAGAATAATTACAAAATATCATTTGATGCGTCATTACGATATTGACGAAAGTGGGCAATATAAGCGCACACTGCTTCATAAAGAATATAGTAGCAACATTAGTTATCGCCGAACGGAGAATATGGCTGTAGAAATTACAGTATTGGACACAGACCCCGACACTGCCTCATTTATTGCCAATGATATATCATCACTTTTAGACTCTGTAAAGATTCAGATGCAAAAGAATCGTGCGTATAGAGGTTATGAAATTGTAAAAAGAGAATACGAAAATCTTCAAAGAGATATTCAAACCAAAGAAGACTCTATGACTCGTCTTCGTGAGAAAGGTATTCACGATTATGAAACTCAAGCTGAGATGCTTAATCGTCAGTTGGCAATTGAGATAGCAAAAAATGCTAATAGTAATGCCGTAAAAGCATTGGAAAACAAGATGGATATTCTTGCAAAATATGGCGGCCCTTATGTAAGTCTAAGAGATGCTCTTGAGCACGATAAAAAATTATTATCGGAAGTTCGTGAGAAATATGATAATGCGAAAATTGACGCTTATGAAGAATTACCTCAAACATTTGTGGTAGATAGAGCATATCCTGCTGAGAAAAAAACCTATCCTATAAGATGGGTAATTGTAGCCGTTTCTTTATTATCAACTCTTTTATTAACTGCATTTTTGCTTATTGTTATTGATGGCATTTCGAAAGAAACAGCAAAAAAGTAAACCTTTAAACTCTTTTGGGTAAAAAATCTAAAATATTACTTACTACCGGTATTAGTTTAATATATATTATAATTAATACTTTTCTGATTGCCAACGAATTATATTGGTTTTCATTGCTTCCTGTATTGGTGATTTTTGGTTTTGTATTTTTCTACCGATTAGACCTTATTTATATATCAGTTGCCCTATTCACCCCTTTATCCATTGATATTACAAATTTTGGCTCGAGCATTGGGTTGGCCATGCCCACAGAGCCAATTCTAGCAGCATTATTATTGGTTTTTGTTTTCAAATT
>QMPB01000031.1 GCA_003648395.1 Bacteroidota bacterium | reverse complement strand
CCTTTAACTGTTTTTATCTGTGTTAGCTTAAGTTTTTCTCTTATTTTGCGTATGTGTACGTCTATAGTTCTATCTCCTACAACAACATCGTTACCCCAAACTTTATTTAATATTTCTTCGCGAGTAAATACTTTTCCAGGTTTTGATGTAAGTAGTTTCAATAGTTTAAACTCCTTTCTAGCAAGTGCTATTTCTTTATTTTCAGTAATAATAATATATCTTTCTAAATCAATTGTAAAGTTTTTAAAAACTCTAGTATTTGAATCATCTTTTTCTGTTGTATTACTATCTATTCTTCGTAATAAAGCTTTTATTCTACTTACAAAAACTTTAGGTTTTATGGGCTTAGTAACATAATCGTCTGCTCCAGCATCAAAGCCCGCAATTTGGCTATAATCTTCGGAGCGTGCTGTTAGAAAAATTTTAATACTGTTTTTGAGAGAATTTATTTTATTCATTTCGGCGCAAGCCTCTATGCCGTCCATATTTGGCATCATTACATCTAGTACAATAAGGTGAGGTTGAATCTCAATGGCCTTTTTTACCGCTTGCAGACCATTGGATGCTGTAAAAACTTGGAAACCTTCTTTTTTCAAATTATAACTTAAAAATTCTAAAATATCGTCTTCATCGTCTGCAAGAAGTATTTTATAATTTGAATAGTCCATCTGTTCCATTGTGTATTAATTTATATATTGTGCAAAGCTATTATTCTACACGAATAAAATATTATAATTGATGTAAAGATAACTAAAACTTAATATTGAAATTGATTTAACCTTGTGAAGATGATAGTAAAATTTTTCTTTCAATACCTGATGTAGAGAATCCTTCAAGAAAATCAATGGTTTCAACTTTCCCGCCATTTTTAGTTACAATATCATATCCAACAATATCAGTAGCTTTATAGTCGCTGCCTTTTACTAAAACACTAGGAATTACTGCATTAATTAAATTAATGGGAGTATTTTCATCAAATAGAATAACTGCATCAACAAACTCCATAGCTGCAAGTATTGTTAATCGAGAATATTCATCCTGAATTGGGCGGTGGATTCCTTTTATTGCACTTACCGAACGGTCAGTATTAACACCAATTATTAAATGGACTCCTAAGTCAGCAGCTTTTGATAGATAATCGATATGACCTTGGTGAATAATATCGAAACAGCCGTTGGTGAAAACTATTTTCTCATTATTGGATTTCCAAAGTTTTACTTTTGCAAGTAAATTATCAATAGTAAATATCTTAGATTTTATCTTCTGCTGGTAAGTCATCATGTTTCTTTTTGTTTAAACTTAAAACTATTAATGATAAGGTTCCTACAACTATAATCATAACAGTTTGTGTACTCCAAGTAATCCAACCAATGGCATCACCAAAACCAGATTCTGAAGAAATACCGAAAAGAACTAATGTTTGCGCAACTATTACAGGATAAAGACCAATTCCTCCAGGAGTAATCATTATTCCAATTGAACCAAGAACTAAAACTGTTAATCCTGCTGATAGACTAAGCATACTTGTTTGTGGTAGGGAGAAAAAACAAGTATATACCATCAATAGATATAAAAACCATATTGATAATGAGTAGATTATAAATAAGAATGGTTTTTTAATTTTAGCAATACTTTTTAGTCCTTGCCATACTCCATTAGCTAACTCAAAAATCTTTTTAAAGAAAGATGATTGTTGAATTTTTTTTCTAAAAATAAAATAAAATAGTATAACTATTGCTGCTCCAAAAAGTGCAATTTTTCCAAATAGCATATCGGTAGAAATAAAAGCAAATTTCTCATTTATTGCCGGGTAAATATGGGTTTGAATATATTCATCTATTCTACTATATTCTACAGCAAAAGTTAATAAAAATAATGAGAAAAAGATAAGCATATCTATAGATCGCTCCACTATCACTGTTCCAAAGCTCTTATTTACAGGTATTTTATCTTCTCTATATAGTACGCTACAACGAGCAACTTCACCAGAGCGAGGAATGCCAAGATTGGCAAAATAACCAACCATTACAGCAAGAAAACTACTCTTAATACTGGGAAAATAATTCATTGGTTCGAGTAGCATTTTCCAGCGAATAGCCCTTACAATATGGCTAAGTATCCCAAGAGAAATAGATAATAAAACCCACCAATAATTAGCCATTTTAAAACTTGTAAGTATATCATCTTTCGCTTGAGCACTTAAATCTTTAAGCGACAAATAAATAATAAATATACCTAGCCCAAGAGCTAATGAAAGTTTAAGTATGGATAATATCTTTTTTTTCAAAATTATTAAGGTTTATTATCTTCTGTTGGAAAAATAATTGCTGCTTGATGACTTTTTGCTTCTTCAAAATCCATATGAGCATAAGAAACTATAATTAAATAGTCATTTACCTGTACTTTTCTTGCTGCTGCACCATTTACACCAATTACTCCACTACCTCTTTTGCCTTTAATTACATAAGTATCGAAACGTTCGCCATTATTTATATTATAAATATGGACTCTTTCGTTTTCAATAATATCTACCGCATCCATTAAATCTTCGTCAATGGTAATACTACCAATATAATTAAGGTCAGCTTGAGTAACCTTAACGCGGTGAATTTTCGATTTTAATACTTCTATTTGCATAAGACTGCAAAATTAACAATTAATTGTTTGTAAGCGATATGTTTTTTACTTTCTTTACAATCTGTGTACATCTGTCGTATTAGTATCATCTGTATTCCTTTATTTTTTTAAATAATTATCTTCAGGAAATGCATCAGGAATAAGTTCAGTATCTAACTTAAAGCTAATAATATCTTTCTCAGAAATATTAATCCACATTCTTTTAACTCCACCTTTCCATATATTTGCTTTAGCTCCATATTTATGAACCTCACCATCCTTAGTAGTTATAACTAGTTTTACGGCAACGGGAAATCCTCCATTATTAATTATTTCAACTCTATTGTTTTGTATTTCACCAATTGTCAAATCTGCATAACCTAAATCGTAAAACCAAGGTTTCCAAAACCAACCCAAATCTTCTCCTGCTACATCATTGAATGTATAAAAGAAATCAAATGGTGTGGGGTGTTTACTTTTCCACCGTTTTGTAAACTTTTGCAAACCTTTAGAAAATAGTTCTTCTCCAAGATAATCGTGTAAAGTGCTAAAAGCTAATGAAGAACGATTATATGCTTGCCAGCGATAAGCAAATCCTGTATTAGTAGAAGGAATCATTAATGGAATTTCAAAAGCAGTTCCTGCTCTATTATTGTAAGCTTCAATGAATCTTTTAAATGGAAAATAGTTGCTATCATTGGTGTATTTAGCTATAAAACCACTAGGTAAGTAACTTATCATTCCTTCATCCATCCATGCATAAAGCTCTTCATTAAGCCCTGTGTTAAATGGGAAATAACTATGCCCTATCTCATGCGATGTGACGTATAAAGTATTGTTTCTATTTATCATATCACCGTCGTTTACCATTCCTGGGTATTCCATGCCTCCTCCGCCATTGAAAATAGTTATTTGTGAATACGGAAACTCAATTTTAGGACTTATATTTGAGTAATAATCAATGGTGTTACGAGAAATCTCAGTAACTTCCGAAAAATCTGGTGACTTTGATTTATATGCTGTATATACAGTTACTCTTTTGGTTTTTAATTGAATACTTGTTCCATCCCATATATAAGTTTTACTTGCTGAGAAAGCAAAATCAGGCATATCCTTAACTTTGAACTTCCAAGTTAATTTATCTCCATTTACCATAATATCACCATTATCTCTATCTTTTTGGGTTACGATATGTATTATTTCATCAGATTGTTTCGCTTCCTCCATTCTCTTAATATATTTCTTATTCAAAACTTCTTCTTTATTTTGAAGAATTCCCGATGACCAGACAATATAATCTTTTGGCACAGTAATTTCTACTTCAAAATCTCCGAATTCGTTATAGAATTCGCAATTTCCCTTATGTGGAATCTTATCCCAACCATAAATATCATCGTAAACTGCAATTTTTGGGAACCAATATCCAACCATGAAGTTGGTTTTGTTATATGTTCCGTTTCGTACATTGCGAGTGCCAGTGATAACAGAAGTCCATTCAATTTTTACTTTATGAGAACTTTTTGGTGAGAAATATTTTTTCAAGGCTATTTTCATAATAGTTGAAGTATGGGAAATTGCTTTTGAATTAATATCAATACTTTTTCCATCAATAGAGATTGCTTTAATATTTACACCATCGTGCAAGTCAATCTTTCCCAAATCCCAATCGCGAGCAACCCCTTTTTTAAGTAAATCTTGAATAAGATTAATCCAAAGCTCTTTTAATGTGTCAGGACTATTATTTACATAAGTTATTTCTTCAGAACCAATTAAAGTCCTAGTGTCAGGAATTAGTTCAACTTTTATGAAATAATCTGTTGAGTTTTGCCAATAATTAATGCCAGGAATTCCTTTTAGAGTCCTTGTTTTATTCTCAACAGCTTTCTTTATTGACTTGGTCATAAATAAGTCATCTGTCTTTTGGGAGAATAATGTATTTGCTGAAATTAATGATGCTAGTAAAATTGTGATGTAAGGAATAAACTTCATTCTGTGAGATTTAGTTAAATGAGCTAACAAAGTTATGAAAAAAGAAGCAATTCTTATAATGAAAAAAGGATGACAATATGCCATCCTTTTTTATTGTAGATTTATTTTTAAATATAAAATTAAGGTGTATAAAAGCCGTCAAGGTCGAGGCGGATGTAAAATTGTTAATCAAGAGTTTACTATAGGTAAATGACTGATTGATAATTCAAGTCCAACGAAGAGATTGGCGGCTTTTATAGCCGCATAATTATGATTATGCTCCAAGAGTGGCTACCATTACAGCCTTAATAGTATGTAAACGGTTTTCAGCTTCATCAAAAACAATACTTGCTTCAGACTCAAAAACTTCTTCAGTAACTTCTAATCCGTCAAGCCCAAATTTCTGGAAAATCTCTTCTCCTACTTTAGTATCACGGTTGTGGAAAGCAGGAAGACAGTGCATAAATTTAGCATCAGCATTTTCTGTAGCATCCATCATTGCTTTGTTAATTTGGTAAGGCTTAAGTAATTCAATGCGCTCTTTCCAAACCTCATCAGCTTCGCCCATACTTACCCACACATCGGTATAAAGAAAATCACATCCTTTAACACCAGCATTTGTATCATCAGTAATAGTGATAGTAGCACCAGTTTCTTTAGCTATTTTGTTAGCAGTAGCAACAAGTTCATCAGTAGGCTGAACAGCTTTAGGAGCTACAGCCCGAAAATCCATTCCCATAAGAGCAGCACCAATCATAAGTGAGTTGCCCATATTATTGCGAGCATCCCCTAGGTATGCAAAACTAACTTTACTAAGTGGTTTATCAGTATGCTCCATCATTGTTAGGAAATCGGCAAGAATTTGTGTTGGGTGAAATTCGTTGGTTAAACCATTCCATACAGGAACACCAGCAAAAGCACCTAGCTCTTCAACTATATCTTGACCAAAACCACGATACTCAATACCATCATACATACGTCCAAGTACTCGCGCAGTATCTTTCATTGTTTCTTTAGACCCAATCTGAGAGCCAGATGGTCCTAAATATGTTACTCTAGCTCCTTGATCGTGAGCTGCCGTCTCGAAGGCACAACGAGTACGAGTAGATGCTTTTTCAAATATTAAAGCAATATTTTTTCCTTTGAGAGTCTCTTGCTCAGTACCAGCATATTTTGCCCTTTTTAATTCTAGAGATAAATCCAATAAAAATTTCATTTCCTTTGGTGTGAAGTCTAAAAGCTTCAAAAAATTTCTGTTTCTTAAGTTAAAAGCCATAATTTTATTCTCCTATTTTAAGTGTTGTTATTTAATAATCTATTATATTTCGCAAAGGTAATAAGTAAAAAGGTAAAGTATTGTAAAAAAGTAAGGTGTTGTAAAAATGCGAAGCATCTTACAATTCCTTACTTTCCTTTTCAATCTTTTACGCAAAGCATTTTACTTATTAACCTGTGAATATCCAATTAATCCGTGTAATCTGTGTTCTCCTTTTACTATTTACGTATTCTAGTTCCTGAGCCTTCTTTCTTTAGTAATCTAGCATCAGTAATAACAGCTTCATTTCCTCCATTCTCAACAAATTGAATAGCGGCTCTTACCTTTGGAGCCATACTTCCTTCAGTAAATTGTCCATCAGCAAGATGTTTTTTCATTTCATCTACACTTACGCCATTAAGTTTTTGCTGCTCAGGAGTATTAAAATTTACCATTACGTGAGTAACGTCAGTAAGAATAAAGAATGCATCAGCTTTAATTTTACCTGCTAAAGTAGCAGAAGCTAAGTCTTTATCAATCACAGCGTCTATACCTTCGTATTTATTAGTTTTCTTCAAGAAAGCAGGAATACCACCACCACCGGCAGTAACTACAATATTTCCCTCACGAGACAATTGTTCAACTATTTTCCAGTTGCTAATTTCTTTTGGTTTAGGTGAAGCAACAACACGTCTCCAGCCTCTACCAGCAGGGTCTTCTTTGAAGTTCCATTTTTGCTCTTCTTTCATGTGCTCTGCTTCTTCCTCAGTATAATAAGGGCCAACAGGTTTAGCAGGATTTTTAAAAGCAGGGTCTTCTTCGTCAACTAATACCTGAGTTACAAGAGTTACTATATTTTTAGTGATTCCACGCTCTATAAAAACATTCATCATTTGTTGTTCAATCATATAACCGATAGAACCTTGAGTCTCTGCTACACAAATATCAATAGGCTGTTTTGGAATATCAAAAATTTTAAATCCCGCTTCGTGTTGAAGCATAACATTACCAACTTGAGGGCCATTACCATGAGTAATTACTATGTTATATCCTTGTTCTATTAAATCTACTATATCGTCACAAGCCTCAAAAATATTTGCTTCTTGCTCACTAATTGTACCTTTCTGTCCACTCTTTAAAAGAGCATTTCCTCCAAAAGCTACTACTGCTAATTTGTTCATAATAAATAATTTATAATAAATTAATTCTACTTCTTTGATATAATACTACTTTTTATAATTAATTAGTATTAAGGTACTGATACATAAGTGTATAAATAAGACACGAAGTGTATCAATAAAAAGGGAGGCAAAGCTAATAATATTTAGCGGAATAAACGGTATGTTTTATTTCATTAATTTTTACGTTTGTTGATTGATTTTTTTTTCGCTACTTGATTAATTAATAGCATTGGTGTCGTTTCAAGTGACACCGATGTCAAAGTATTTACTTATGCTTTGAATATTTTTTGACTTTTTTATACTGTTTTCTATTTTCTTTAGATGGCAATAAACTTTCTTTCATGCCACTAAGAAGGGACTTGATGAGAATATTTATGAATCCTCTATTCATATCCCTTGCAACCTCAAAATTAACTTTTCTGGGAGGAGCATCTGCATGAACTGGATTATTGGAAAGCATAATAGTATTTGCTGCAGTTGATAAAATTATATTCTGAAAGCCTTTCTTTTTCACCTTATTATTGTTCTGGATTTCAATATTCAAATTATTATATAGGAAAACCATATTTCCTTTTGAAGTAGTACGACTTGCATAACCATTAAATTTCATATTCTGAATAATTCCACTTCTAATTTCTACAGGAAGAAATGACCTAATAGGTTTACGTAATGTGATTAAATCTGACTTTTGTATATTTCCTTTAAAGCTAAAAACATCCTTTGAGTAATCAAATAATAAATTAACATTAAAAGGAATAGAATTGTGAACTTTGCCAGTTGCGTTTAACTTTAATTTTTGATCTGACTTTATATTTTGAATGTTATTTAGGCTAGCATCATTAATTTGAATATCTATTTTACTTAGTAAGTTATTGGGTTGTTTGGCAGAGAAATGGATATCAATATTATTTGCTTTTACAATATCTATTTTCAAAGGTAGTTTAATATTGAATATTTGTTTTGCTAAATATTTTGGAAATTTATTTTTATTTAATGGTTTCCGATTATCTTTATAGAGGTATATTTCACCTCCATTTATTAATAAACTATCTGCAACAAAATTGTTAAAATCAAAAAGATTTCTATAATCGATATTCACTAGTTTTACTTTGTCTAAATTTATTTCTGGCCGTAGTTCTTGATACTTGTAATTATTTGCAAAATCCTTTTTAGATAGCAGTGGCATAATACTAACATTATCAATATTTAGAGTTCTTCTTAGCTCATCTATAATAATATAATTGCTAGAAATGGAATATACTTTATCCTTAGTTTCAAAACTAGGTTTTTGTAGCTTAATTAAAAAAGATTTATAATTGTAATTAAATTTACCTGCTGAATTTGTAATTAAAAAACCATCTATTTCTAAACTTAGTTTTTCTAATCCAATATTTACTCCTTTATTATTATTATACCGCGCTTCAGACAAAGATGTTTCCATTTTTATGAGCGACATCATTACAGTTTCTTTATCTTTCTTTAAACTAAAATCTACTATCTCAAAATTGAAATCTTTAAAGTTAGTCCCACTAGGATTATTAACATCAGTAATATAATTCAGCTTTGCTTTATTTATTTGTATGTTCCCAAGGCTAATATCCAATTGTAATGTGTCATTTTTTACTTTAGGTTTAATGAAGGAAAAAGGATTGAAATGAGAGGAGGTATTAACAAGATTTATATCTGAATCTTTAATTAATAATTTATCTACAACAATAATATTATCAGAAATAATCTTAATTATATCAGCGTTTTTAAGGGTTATTTCTCCAATATTAATATTCATACTACCATTATCAATAAAGAATTGCTTATGAAAACTCTTTCTTGGCTTAAAAGAAAGATGAAGTATTTTTATTTTACTTTCAATTAGATTTATACGCAATTTTTTGAAATCTAATGAATAATACTCATTCAATTGTGATTGATTATATATAGAATGTATATTTTCAGCTACAATTCTATTTAAATTGATAGTTGCATAATACAGTAAACCACCTATAATAATACTAAATACTATGAGTATAGAAAAGAGTATTTTCCTCAATCCTTTTGCTTTGTTTTTAAGCTTCTTTTTTCTTGATTTAGCCATTTTGTAAAAGTAATAATTTTTAAAGCTAGTTGTTGTCCGATATATTTTCAAAATGTAAATCATTTACAATTGTTATCTTAAAAATATCAAATCTCTTTGAATGTAGGGTTCTTCTTTTGTAATAATTGTTTGTACCAGATACTAATAAATTATTGATTTTTTATTCAATAAGTATTATTAAACAAGCTTATATTTGCAGCTAATTATTAATCACATACAAATACAAACTATGGTTTTTTATAGGTTATCTATGCTGTTAATAAGTGGATTATTCTTACTTAGCAGCTGCTCAAAACAACATATTAGCAATGAAGAAATATTATTCAAAATTGTAGGAGAAATAAATAAACATAAGTCAATTAAATATGATGTTTTTGAAAATTACTATTATTCAAATATTCCAGATACAACTTCAACTTCTTACAATGTATGGGTGGCAAAAGATGAGGAAGATAGTTTGCGAGGAGGGTATATCTGGGTAAATAATAATTATAGACCATACAATATGGTTTATGATAGAGGGTCTTTTTACTTAACAATACCTCCAAAAAAAATAAGCATTTTATATTCGAATTATAGTGAGAGCATAATTACAAATTCAGATTGGATCGATGTGTTTCTTAGACCTAGTATTTTAGAAGAAATAAGAGCAGATTCAAATAATCAGATATTTATTTCAGATACAATTTATGATTCTGAAAAATGTTATAATGTCCAAATTGATTTTCCAGAGAATAATATGGGAGAAAAAACTACAGTTACATTTTTTATACATAAGTTTTATTATGTACCAATTTATGCTTCTATTATAACAAAAACAAATGAAAATACTTATACAAATGAACTTGAATTTGATAATGTTGAATTTGACAAAGTAAATATTAATGAATTAAGAGCTAAGCATAAGGAATTATTAAAAGCTAATCCATTAGAAGCCCAAAAACTCAACTGTGAAAC
Organism: Bacteroidota bacterium; assembly: GCA_003648395.1. The sequence goes on along the minus strand of QMPB01000031.1, from coordinate 5,817 downwards.
ATCTGCCTTAGAAAATATGCTTCATATTGGAGAGAAAGCACCACTATTTGATGGTGATTTTTATAACGATAGCATTGATTTTAAACTGGAAAACTATATTGGAAAAAATATAATAATAATAGATTTTTGGTATACTCATTGTCCACCTTGTGTTAGAGCGATACCCGCATTGTCAGATTTGAATGAGCTCTTTAAAGATAAAGGGCTTATTATTTTTGGATTAAATTCAGTAGATAATCAAGCTAGAAGCTTAGATAATTTGAATAAGTTTTTGAGTAAAAGGGATATTAGCTACGATATAATAATGACACAGCCCCAAGTAGATATTATCTATAAAATAAAGGCCTACCCCAGTATGTATATTATTGATTTGAATGGTAATATTGCATATGTAGAAAAAGGTTACGACAAGGAATCGTTTGAAAAACTCAAGCTCAAGGTAAAAGAGCTATTATCATTAGATGATAAATAGTATACTATTATTAACTGATAATAGAGATTTATACATATATTTGCGCATTATAATACTGAAATAGTAATAAACAATAAATAATAAGAATAATGGCAAAAATAACATTAAAAGGTAATGCGATAAATAGCATTGGAAACCTTCCAGAAAATGGGGTAAAAGCTCCAGATTTTAAATTAGTAGCAAATGATCTTTCTGAGAAATCACTAGCTGATTTTGAAGGGAAGAGAATTGTATTAAATATATTTCCAAGTTTAGATACTCCAACATGTGCAGCTTCTGTACGTCGTTTCAATACAGAAGCTTCAAAACTTGAAAACACAGTTGTACTTTGTATTTCTAAGGATCTTCCATTTGCTCAAGCACGCTTTTGTGGAGCTGAGGGTTTAGAAAATGTATTTACACTTTCAGGATTTAGAGGAAATGATTTTAGCAAAGCTTATGGCACATTAATAGTTGATGGCCCACTGGCTGGTTTAGAATCTAGGGCTGTAGTTGTAGTTGACGAGAAAGGAAATGTTGCATATACACAGCAAGTCCCAGAGATAGTTGATGAACCTAATTATGATGAAGTTTTAGCAGCTTTATAAACTAATAATTGGTAGTTTTATAGTCCCATTATGACACGAAATTATCATAATGGGACTATTTTTACTTCTAAATGTATTCTCTATATTTTGTTAATCGTTCATTATTAATAATATAAAAATAACGGCATAAGTATTGATAAGTCTTCGACCATTTTAAACTGAATATCTTACTTATTCGTTTAATACTATTAAATTCACATTGGTTATTAATTATTATACAAGTATTTTTCTCTTATCATTAATCTACTTTATAGACAATTTAAAATATTTAGAATATGAGTAAATTAATAAATGAACTGAAGCAAGAACATAAAGAAATTGCAGAATTGTTTCAAACTATTGTTAAATCTGGAGTCACTTCAAAGAAAGGTTTAGAATTAGTAAAACAATCAAAGGTTATGTTATTGCAACATCTTGAAAAAGAGGATAAGTATTTATATCCACCATTATTTGAAAAGGCTCAGAAAGATTTTTTACTTAAAAATACATTGAAAAGCTTTGGTGAAGAATTAGAAGATGTAACTTATATAGCACAAAGATTTTACTCTAAGTATTTAGATGTGAAAGATATAAAAAAGCAGGAATTTATTGAAGATATGTCTGCCTTTAATATTTCATTAAAGGGTAGAATAATGAAAGAGGAATACTCTTTATATAGGTCTTACGAAAAGTTAAATATTGATTAAATACTTGCAGAACAATAATTATTATTGTCTATATGATCAATACTAATCTGATATTTTATAATTCTTCAATTTCTTGATTTAAGAATTTGCCGAATGTGTCAAAGAATAATTTAAATTTCTTCTTTTCGCCTTGTTTCTTAAGAACGATAAAGTAGAAGTCTCCATATTTTTCATTGTTTTTAATCCAAATATCTTTATAGCGATATTCGTATTCAAAGTTGTCTTTTATATATTGTGTAATTGGACTAGGTAAATCTTTCTTTTTAACTTTTTGATCATCAACAGTATCTTCAAAGTCATCAATCTCTGCATCCATTTCTTCTTCATATTTATCAGCTTTAGATTCTTTCTCTTTTTCCATTTTTATTTCTGGTTCATAAAGAGTTAAATAAGCACCTGTAAAGGTATATTGAGCCTCATATTCTAATGGTGCTTTCTTCCTTCCTTGACTTTTATGCAATATTACAGAGTAATATTTATCGCGAGGACCATTTACATATAAATAAGCTGCAATAATTTTTTTGTCTTTATGATTTGCACGTAAGTCATCAGCAATTTTGCTGTTTAGACTTCCAATTTCAACCTCTGTTTTAGAGAATAATTCTTTCCCTACCGTAGAATAAACAATTTCATTTATTAATCCTCTATCAAGACATTTTACCATATAGTTATGCTCGTATAAGTACCATTTTACCTCAGTTACATCTTTATGTTTTTTGTTGAATTTTTTGATAATATTAGCAGGTATTTTCTTAGTATCAAGTAATGTTTGACTAATTCCGATATTGCTAAATAAGCCAATGAATAGTATTAATAATATTGCATTCTTCATATTTACAGATTTTAAGGGATTATCTAATTATAGTTTGAGTTCTGTCAGGTCCAACAGAAACTACACTTACTGGACATTCAACCGCACTTTCAATATATTTAATGTATTTGAGAAAATTATGAGGTAAATTATCTATCGAATCAATTTTGGTAATATCTATATTCCATCCATTATGAGTTTCTAATATCGGTTCTAGCTTCTCGTCAAGAATTTCGTAAGGCATATAATCTAATTGTTTGTCTCCCAGTTTATAAGAGGTACAAACTTTAAGATTATCAAATTTATCCATCACGTCAGCTTTTGTAATAATTAAATCAGTAACCCCATTAATCATAATGGCATAACGTAATGCAGGTAAATCTAGCCATCCACATCTACGAGGGCGACCAGTAGTAGAGCCAAATTCATGACCATATGCACGCAATAATTCACCATCTTTATCAAATAACTCAGTTGGAAAAGGACCGCTGCCTACTCTAGTGCAGTATGCCTTAAATACGCCAAAAACTTTACCTATTTTATTAGGTGCAACTCCTAGTCCAGTACATACCGCAGCACTTATTGTATTTGAAGATGTAACAAAAGGATAAGAACCAAAATCAACATCTAAAAGAGTTCCTTGAGCTCCTTCTGCTAATATACTTTTCCCTGCTTTTAGTTGGTTGTTAATAAATTGTTCGCTATCAACCAGCTTTATATTATCCATTGATTTAGCGGCTTCCATCCACTTTTGTTCGTATTCGCTGAAGGTCAATCCATCTATTTTATGGTTCTCAATATCAAAATCGTAATTTTTTAAAATATTGAAATGACGATCTTTCAATTTTGCATATCTTTCTTGAAAATTATCCATGGCAATATCCCCAACTCGGAGACTTGTACGCGCTATCTTGTCGGTATATGTAGGGCCAATTCCTTTAAGGGTAGACCCAATTTTCTGTTTTCCTTTTGCTTTCTCATAAGCAGCATCTAACAGTCTATGAGTAGGTGTTATTAAATGAGATTTCTTAGAAATAACAAGGTTTTTAGAAGGTTCTGCTCCTTTTTCTCTTAATTTTTCAAGCTCATCATTAAATATTTTTAAATCTATAATTACACCATTACCTATCAAATTTATTGTTTCTTGGTGAAAAATACCAGAAGGAATAGTATGAAGTATATGCTTGTCTCCATTAAATTCCAAAGTATGACCAGCATTAGGTCCTCCCTGAAATCTAGCTATTATATCGTATTTTGGTGTGAAAACATCGACGATTTTTCCTTTTCCTTCATCTCCCCATTGGAGACCAAGAAGAACATCTACTTTCATTTTTTGCATAATTTTATATTTTTCTTTATTTCTTTTCAGAAGGGCAGTCTGCATAAAAAGTTAAAGAATGATAATTGATTTTAATATTAAATAATTTTTCTAAGGAGTCTTGAATCTCTTGAATCCTTGGGTCACAAAATTCGATAATTTTTCCGCTTTCTGAACAAATAATATGATCATGTTGTTTAAATTTATATGATTTCTCATATTGTGCGCTATTATTACCAAACTGATGCTTAACAACCAATTTACAACTTAATAATAGTTCAATTGTATTGTATAAAGTAGCTCTACTTACACGATATTTATTTTGTTTCATCTGTAGATAAAGCATCTCAATATCAAAATGGGAATCATTAGAATATATTTCCTGTAAAATAGAGAATCTTTCAGGTGTTTTTCTATGTCCTTTTTTTTCTAAATAATTAATGAAAATTTGCTTTACTGTTTCGTAACTTTCGTCAACTTTAATAGTTCTATTAGCCATGTGTTGAAGATCTAGTATTTAAAGGCTAAAAATAATAAAAAAAATGCTTATTTAGAATAAAACTAAATAAAAAATTAATTTCATGTTGATATTATTGTTGTTATGATTTGAAATTCAATACATTATAATGGTTAATTTATTGTTCATATTTGTGTTATTATTTATAATTAGAAGCCTAAATAGTGTAATTATTGTTCGATTTTTTCAGTAAAATCTCTTATTTAGAATGTATAGGCTGAACTATTATTTCTCTTTTGTAGATTTGCCAGCTAAATATTTAGTTATGCAAGAGATTCCCAAAACTATGAGAGCCATAATACAAAGTGATATTGGTTCTAAACTTGAAGTAAAAGAAATTGATACTCCTATCCCCCAAAAGGGTCAAGTTTTAGTCAAATTACATTATGCTTCAATTAATCCGTCAGATTTGAGTTTGCTTCAAGGTACTTTTAAGAATAAACCTAATTATCCGATCGTGCCAGGAATTGAAGGTAGTGGTATAGTCGTAGCTAGCGGGGGTGGAATTCTTCCTAAATTAAGATTAAATAAAAGGGTTAGTTGTACCGCAACAGATGGGTTAGGTGGTAGTTGGGCTGAATATATGCTTACTTCGGCAATGCATGTTATTCCAGTAGAAAAGAGTATAGGATTAGAACAGGCAACTTCCTTAATTGTAAATCCTTTAACAGCTTTAGCTTTTATTGGTATTGCAAAAAAGAATAATGCTAAGTCCATACTTAATAATGCTTCAGCTGGTGCACTAGGTAAAATGCTAATTTCATTGGCCAACAAGGAAAATATTGATTTAATTAGTGTTGTTAGAAGAGAAGAGCAAAAGAAATATCTTGAAGATTTTGGTGCTAAATATGTTTTAAATAGTACTTCCAAGAATTATCTTGCAGACTTAAAAAGTCTAGCTAATAAATTTGATACTAAATTTTATTTTGACGCAATAGGGGGGAAGTGTACTGACAATTTTATAGAATCTAGCCCCGAAGGTTCTCATATATATTTGTATGCGAATTTATCTGAAGAAAAAGCTTTATTTAATCCTAGAACATTATTGCAGCAGGATAAAACTATTCAAGGATTCTTCTTGGGAAATTATTCTTCAAATCAAAATTTACTAAAAACATTGGCTACAATTAAGAAAGCACAAAAGCTATTACATCATGAATTGAAAACTCAAGTAAATGAGATATTTGAAATAAGAGACATTAATAAAGCCATAGAATTATATTCTAATAATATGTCTGCCGGTAAAGTTCTATTGAGGTTCTAAATTGTCGTTAAACTTTTATCTCTTATACCTACTTATGGGTAGGCAAAGTTGTAAAGGACGCAATGCTTTGATTATAAATTAGTATAAATAACAAAAGCTCAAGAAGATAATTTTGAGCTTTTGTTATTAAATTATTTAGAGAAAGTTAGATAGTCAAAATAT
>QMPB01000030.1 GCA_003648395.1 Bacteroidota bacterium | reverse complement strand
CAATAATCCACCGGTAGTAAATCCACCATTAAATATGGGTACAACTTTTACTGATACTGTTTATGCTGGAGAAATTGTAGATTTTTATCTTAACGGTCAGGATATTGAATTCCTACCAGATGGTAATCCTCAAACAATGGAAATTCAAGCTACGGGGTCTCAATTTGGTGACTATGTTGCGCCAGTGGGTTCTTCTCCAGCAACGTTTTCTTCTACAACTGGTTGTCTGGCAGCACCTTGTGCCACTCTGACTCCTGCTCCGCATTCTACTAATCCTTTAACAGGCTTATTTGCTATTCAAACTCACTTTACATGGCAAACAGAATGTGTGCATTTAGCAGTAAATACAGGATGTGGAATTACATCAAATGTATATAATTTTGTTTTAAAGGTATTGGATAATTATTGCCCTGCACCTGCACTAAATTATAGTGTTATATCTATTACTGTTCTTCCAAAACCAACTATTCCTAGTCCAGAGATTCAATGTGTTTCGGTAGATCCTACTACAGGAGATGTTTCTTTGGAGTGGAGTTTAGAAGAGGATAGTATGATTACTTTTCAAAGTTATAGAATATATAGTAGTTCTACACAAGCTGGACCGTATGTAGAAATAGATAGTATATTTAATTATAATATTTTAAACTACACACATGTAGGAGCTAATGCTCAGGATTCAATTAAGTATTATTTTGTACAAACAATTTCTGGTTGTCCTGGTTATGTTGGTGCTACCGATGCAGATACTTTTGCAACAATAAAAGTGGATGTAGCTTTCGATAATGTAAATATGGAAGCAGATGTAAGTTGGAATCCTTCTTCAGACCCATTATTATCATCTTCTACAGGATGGTATCAGATTTATCGTAAGAAAGTAAATACTGCTTGGGAGTTTGTTGATTCCACTCAAAATACATTCTTCACTGAACCAATGAAACAATGTGATGATGAGGTTAAATATTATGTTACTATAGAAGATACATTGGTAGTTGATACAATAGGAGCTATGCCTCATAATTGTATTAGTACATCAAGTATAGGCAAAGATCTATTCTTTGATTATACAGCTCCAAATATTCCAGTAATTGACACAGTAAGTGTTAATAGAGCTACGGGTAATGTCGAAATATCGTGGGATGTTAATGGCGCTGGTGATACTGGTGGATACATTATTTACCTAATGGTAAATGGAAGTGCTACAGCAATTGATACTGTTTATGGAATTAATACAATTAATTATATAGATGCTATAAATAATGCCTGTGGTGCTAATGGCTTTAATACATATGTAATAGCAGCTATAGATACTTGTATGACAAACGTTAGTCCTTATGGTGATGAGGTTAGCACAATGAGTCTTGCTGCATCAAAAGATATTTGTGATGATATGATAACCCTAAACTGGACCGCATATAGTAATATGCCTAGTGGACTTGGCTCGTATGATGTATACGCAATTGAAAATAGTGGAGCACCAGTTTTATTAAATTCAGGCTTGCCTACAATAACATCTTATGTTCACACAGGGCTTAATAATGGCTCTATTTACGACTATTTTATAAAGGCTGTAAGTCTTGATGGTACTAAAACAAGTACATCTTGTTTGGTTAATATGTTGGCAAATAAGCCTAATCAACCAAAGTTTATATATGTTCGCTCGGCAAGTGTATACCCTGGCAATAGTGGAGGTATTGATCTATTAATCCATACTGATACATCGGCAAAGGTTAGTAATTATAGAATAGAGCGTTCTGTAGATAATTTAGTTTGGGATGTTATAACTACTCTTACACCGGATTTTACTAATCCTACAATAGCATATAATGATGCTACTGCAGCGGTTAGTACTACCCCTTATTATTATCGTGCCGTTGTGATAGATAGCTGTGGTAATGATGCATTGGTTTCTGTTAATACAAGAAGTATTCTGTTGAAATCAGAATCTGGAGATAGTCTTAAGAATAAAGTAAGTTGGACTTCATATATAGGTTTTGATGGGGGTGTAACTAGTTACGAGGTATATCGTGCTATTGATGGAGTATGGGATCCTATGCCGGTTGTTACCTTACCTTCAACACAAACTTATTTTAGTGATGATGTAACTTCTTATAGCAATCAAGGAGGTTTGTTTGAATATTATGTAGTAGCAAAAGAAGGTCCTGGTGCTATTTATAACTTTAATGATATGGCTAGGTCAAATAGTAGCTCTTTAGTTCAGAAGCCACGTTTATATGTTCCAACTGCATTTAACCCAAATAGTAATTCTGTGAAAAATAGAATATTTACTCCAGAAGGAGTATTTATTAACTCTTCAGATTACTTATTTATAGTTTATAATCGCTGGGGTCAGAAAATTTATGAATCTACAGAAGTTGGCGAAGGCTGGGATGGTACATATAATAATGAAGATGCCGCTGGTGGAGTTTATACTTACTACATTAGATTTACATCATCTAATGGCATTACATTTGAAGATAGAGGTACTGTAACATTAATTAGGTAAACTAATAATAAACAGATAATTACAAAAATGGCCAATGATTATTTTCATTGGCCATTTTTTTGCATAAAGCACGGAAATAATTATTAATTTCGCAGCTATTATTTGCATACTGATATATTGTATCAAGGTTGCTATTTTTGGATATATAATTATAGAAAAAGATTATGATGGATGACAAAATTTATGCCGAAGGTTTAACGTATGATGATGTTCTACTAGTGCCTGAATATTCTGATGTGTTGCCAAGAGAGGTTACCCTTAAAACTAAGTTTACTAGAAATATTGAGATCAATATTCCAGTAGTATCAGCGGCAATGGATACCGTTACTGATTCGAAGATGGCAATAGCTATGGCTCAAGAAGGAGGTATAGGTGTTATTCATAAGAATATGTCCATAAAGAAGCAGGCAGAAGAAGTACATCAGGTGAAACGTGCCGAAAATGGTATGATTATTAATCCTGTAACTATTAATGAAGATGCAATTGTAGGCGATGCCTTAGCTTTAATGAAGAAATATTCTATTGGAGGTATTCCAGTAGTAAGAGATAAAAATAAACTTGTTGGCATAGTGTCGAATCGTGATCTTCGTTTCGAGAAAAAATTAAATCGCCCAATTACGGAGGTGATGACTTCAGAAAATATAATTACAACCTCAGAATTTACTGATTTTGATAAGGCTGCAGATATTCTTCAAGAATTTAAGATTGAAAAACTGCCTGTTGTAGATAATGATGGATTACTAATAGGTTTAATAACGTATAAGGATATAATAAAGATAAAAGCTCGACCAAATGCATCAAAAGATGAACGAGGCAGATTAAGAGTTGCTGCTGCAGTTGGTGTAACTAGTGACACTTTAGAGCGAGTAGCAGCCTTATATGAGATGGGTGTTGACGCTATTACTGTAGATACTGCACATGGTCATTCTAAAGGAGTGATTGAGATGGTAAAAACAATTAAATCAAAATTTCCTAAATTGGATATGGTGGTTGGTAATATTGCAACTGCTGAAGCGGCTTTAGCTCTTGTTGAGGCTGGAGCTGATGCTGTAAAAGTTGGTATTGGACCAGGTTCTATTTGTACTACCCGTATTGTTGCAGGTGTTGGATATCCTCAGCTTAGTGCTGTAATGAATGTAGCTGAAGCATTAAAAGGAACTGGTGTTCCAGTAATTGCTGATGGTGGTATTCGCTATAGTGGCGATATTGTAAAAGCAATTGTTGCAGGCGGGCATAGTGTAATGCTAGGTTCTTTATTTGCAGGAGTGGATGAAGCTCCAGGTGAAACTATCATTTTTGAAGGAAGAAAATATAAGTCTTATCGTGGAATGGGTTCTATAGAAGCAATGGAGGATGGTTCAAAGGATAGATATTTTCAGGATACTGAAGATGATATTAAGAAACTTGTGCCAGAAGGTATTGTTGGTAGAGTTGCATATAAAGGCCAAGTAGGAGAGGTGGTTCATCAATTAATTGGTGGTTTGCGTGCTGGAATGGGATACTGTGGTGCTAAATGCATAGAAGATTTAATGGGTGCTAAGTTTGTTAAGATATCACCAGCAGGAATGGTAGAAAGCCATCCTCATGATATTATAATTACTAGAGAAGCTCCTAATTATAGCCGATAAAGATATTTTATAAATAGAACAGGCTTTTATAGAGTTTGTTCTATTTGTTTATAGCTATTTATGAATAATAAAACTAAAAGATTTACGTTTAAGTAAATTAATATTTTAATTAATTTTATATATGAAACGGATATAATGAAAATAATTATTTTTTTTATATGACTCATATGGCCATTAAAAGTATAAATATATGAAACGAGTAATTTTTGGATTAATTATCCTATTTTTAACATCACTTACGGGTTTTTCGCAGAAAGACTATTCAAAAACACTATTAAGTATTGATCAAAAGGATTATACTTTTGGCGAATTTATGTATGTTTATAATAAGAATAATGGTAATGATAATTCAAGTGTTGAAACAAAAAACTTAAACGAATACCTTGATTTATATGTAAATTTTAGGTTGAAAGTTAAAGAAGCTGAAGATAGAGGAATGGATACATCTGCTGCTTTTAAAAATGAATTGGCAGGTTATCGCACTCAGTTAGCAAAACCATACCTTACGGATAAAAGTATAGATGAAGTAATACTAAAGGAAGCATACGAAAGACTGCAGTGGGATATGCGAGCAAGCCATATTCTATTAACAGTTCCAAAGGATGTTTCTGATAACGATTCAATAGCAAAAGTGGCTTATGATAAATTGATTGATATTAGAAATCAGATAATCGACGGTAAGGATTTTTCGGCAATGGCAAAGAAATACTCTGACGATCCATCGGCACAAGATAAGCCTGCTGGTAGAAATAGTAATGCTGTATCTGGTAATGGTGGCGATTTAGGATATTTTACCGCTTTTTATATGGTTTATCCTTTCGAGACGGCTGTTTATAATACTGAAGTAGGAGAAGTAAGTATGCCTATTCGTACACAATTTGGATACCATATTGTAAAAGTTTATGATAAAATTCCTGAGTTAGGGAAAATAGAGGTTAAACATATTAATGTAAAACCAAAATCTAATGATTTGAAAGCTGATGCTGATGCTGAAGCAAAGATAAAAGAGATTAGCGAAGAAATAAAAAGTGGTAAGAAAACATTTGAAGAGGCTGCTATGCAATACTCTGATGATAAAGGGTCGTCAGCAAAAGGTGGGCTTTTGCCTGTTTTTGAGGTAAGTAGAATGGTGCCTGAGTTTATTAGTGCAATAAGTAAACTCGATGTTGGTGAAATGTCAGTGCCAGTAAAAACTCAATATGGGTGGCATTTAATAAAGCTAGTAAAGACTATTACACTTCCTGAATATGAAAAATATCTTCCTACTCTAAAGACAAAAGTGGCTCGCGATAGTAGATCCAATAGAAGTAAAGAGGCAGCTATCTCAAAGTTTAAAGCAGAGTTTAGTTTTAAAGAATATCCTAAAAATATAGAGAGCTTCTATTCTGTAATTGATTCGTCAATCTACACTAATAAATGGATAATTAGTAAAGCCGATGGTTTTTCTAAGACTTTATTTAAATTGGAACGCAGAAAATATACTCAACAAGACTTTGCTGCCTATGTAGAGGATAACCAAGTTATGAAGCATAAAGGTACTATTAGATATTTTACTGATAAGCTTTATGCTCAATGGGTAGAGAAGGAAGTGCTAGCATATAAAAACTCAAAATTGGAAGAACAATATTCTGATTTCAGAATGCTAGTACAAGAGTATCATGATGGAATATTACTTTTTGCAATTAGTGATGAAGAAATATGGGGAAAGGCAATAAAAGACACCTTAGGTTTGGAAATTTTTTATGAAGCTAATAAATCTAATTATATGTGGCAAGAGCGTATTGATGCAATAATATATAAATGCAGCACTGATTCAATTGCAGAGTTTGTAAAGAAATCATTAGCCGATAATATTAGTGTAGATTCATTATTTAGTATAGTAAATAAAAACTCGGCACTGAATCTTCACTACGAAAGTAATAAGTACGAAGCTGGAAGCAGCGATATTATTGATCAGATAAAGCATGAAAAAGGAATATCTAATATTGTAAAAGTGGGTTCAACATATTATGTAGTAGATGTTAAAGATATAATTACTGCTACTAATAAGTCGCTTGATGAGGCTCGTGGAATAATTACTGCAGATTACCAGAACGAATTGGAAAAGAACTGGATTATTGATCTAAATAAAAATCATAAGGTAGTTATTGATAAAGAATTATTAAATATAGAATAATCTAAAAATAGTAGTAATCTCCTAATACATTAGCAGATTGTTATTAGCGTATGAAATGAATATGAGAAATATACTTTATATACTGTTATTAAGTTTTATCCTTATAGGTTGTATTAGCAATACAGATGAAGGAAAGGTGGTTGCTGTAGCATATGATAATAATCTATTTGAGTCAAATCTTAACGGCATAGTTCCAAATGAGAGTACTGCTAATGATAGTGCAATAATGATATCAGTTTATATTAATAACTGGATGCGAGAGCAATCTATTTTGCATAAAGCTAATTCATCTTACGTTAAGTCTGTTGAGGAAAAAGCAATAATAGACAAAAGAGTTGAAGAATATAAGAACTCTTTAATTATTTATAATTTTGAGAGAAGATTTGTAGCTCAATATCTTGATACTATTGTCCAATATGCTGAAATAGAGAATTTTTATTCTAATAATAAGAAAGAATTTATGCTTAAGGATGATATTGTGCAGGTAGCATACCTTAAGTTTTATTCAGATGAAAAAAATTTAAAGCAAGTACGAGCTCTAATGAGATCATATAGTAGCGAGGATATAGTAAGGATAAAAAGTATTGCAGATGAAAATGCTGTTAATTATCTTTTAGAAGAGAATACATGGATTTTATTTGATGATTTGGTAAAGGAAATCCCATTACAGACGTATAATAAAAGTCTATACCTTAAGAACAATAAGTATGTAGAAGTAAAAGATTCGGCCTTTACTTATATGTTGCGGGTTAATGAATATAGAATTAGAAATAATTATTCTCCTATAAGTTTTGAAGAAGATAGAATAAGGAGATTAATTATTAATATTAGGAAGATGCAGATGGTGGAGAAACTGCATAATGATATTTTTGAGGAGGCTCAAAAAGATGGTAAAATAAATATCAAAAATTAAAAACTCAATATGAGAGCAAATTATAATATTAAAATAGTAATTAGTATAGTGCTTATAGGTTTTATGAGTTCTATTACATTAAATTCTTTTTCTCAAAAAGTAATTGATAGAATTGTTGCCACAGTAGGAAGTAACGAAATATTGTATTCAGATATCGAGAATCAATATATGCAGTATTTGATGCAGGGCTATACCTCAGATCGTGAAGGAATAAGGTGTCAAATATTTGAAGAAATTTTGTTTGCTAAGCTTCTGTTGAATCAGGCGCAGCTCGATAGTGTTGTTGTTTCTGACGATATGGTAGAAAGCGAAATGGATAGAAGACTTCAATATTTTATTTCACAAATAGGCTCTCAAGAGAAGCTTGAGGAATATTATCATAAAAGTATTTTAGCTATAAAGAGTGATTTGCGTTCAACTATTCATGAGCAGATGCTTTCGGAACAAGTAAAGAATCAAATTACTAGTGATGTAAAGATAACACCTTCTGAAGTAAGAGCTTTTTATAATGCCATTCCTGAGGATAGCATACCACTTATTAGCTCGGAATACAAATATTCGCATATAATTGTAATGCCAGAAATTCTTCCAGAAGAGAAAGAGTATGCAAAACATAAGCTTGAGGGAATTCGTAAAAGAATAATTGATGGAGCAAGTTTTTCTTCAATGGCTAGAATGTATTCTGAAGACCCAGGTTCTTCAGTAAAAGGTGGAGAGCTTGGTGATTTTGGTAGAGGAGTTATGTATCCAGAATTTGAGGCTATTGCATTTTCGTTAGAGCCGGGAGAGGTAAGCGAACTTGTAGAAACAGAAGCAGGATTTCATATTATGGAATTGATTAAACGTAAGGGTGACTTTATTAATGTGCGTCATATATTAATTATGACAAAAGTTTCTCCAGTTTCAATGAAGATTGCGGAAGCAGAAATAGATAGCGTATATCAATTGATACAAGATGGAACAATAACTTTTGAAGAAGCAGCTTTACGCTATTCAATTGATGATTCTCGTTTTAATGGAGGTGTGGCTTTAAATCCACAAACTGGAGGTGCGGTATTTAGTGCTGAAAGTATTGATAAAGAACTATTTTTTAAGCTTGATAAAATGAATGTTGGTGAATTATTACCTCCTTTTTTATATATGAAAGAAAGAAATAAGAAAGCATTTCGAATAATACGCTTAGATAAAAGAACAAAGCCTCATAAAGCAAGCTTAGAGATGGATTATGATAAAATTCAGAAAATTGCTCTTGAGGATAAAAAAGGTAGGGCTATTGGTAATTGGATTACTGATAAAACTGATAAAACATTTATTAATGTAATGGATAAAGATCTTAAATCGTGTAATTTCACTTATAAGTGGGATCAAGAGTAGTACTAATATGTTTTAAAGGCAGAAAATAAAATAAATAGATGATGACCAATAATTACACAAATGATAAGGAGTCTTTTGAGGCTCTTGTGAAAAAATATGACGCTCTAAAAAGTGAAATTGCAAAGATCATTATTGGACAAGATGATGTTGTTAGAGATTTGTTGATTTCGATTTTTAGTAATGGACATAGCTTATTGGTTGGAGTGCCGGGCTTGGCAAAAACACTGATGGTAAATACCCTTGCTAAAACTTTAGGATTAAACTTTAAGAGAATACAATTTACTCCAGATTTAATGCCTAGCGATATTATTGGTACTGAGATTTTGGACGAGAATAGGAAGTTTAAATTTATTAAAGGTCCTGTTTTCTCAAATATTGTATTAGCAGATGAGATTAATAGAACACCACCAAAAACACAAGCAGCACTATTAGAGGCCATGCAGGAGCGAACAGTAACTGTTGCTGGTCGTGAATACGAATTGGATCAACCTTTCTTTGTATTAGCTACTCAGAACCCTATAGAGCAGGAAGGAACATATCCACTTCCAGAAGCTCAGTTGGATAGATTTATGTTTAATCTAATACTAGATTATCCTCAATATAGTCAAGAACTTGATATTGTAAAAGGCACTACAGGAAGTGATGAGAAAGTGGTAAATAATATCATTAGTGGTGAAGAAATTCTATTCTTTCAGAACTTAATAAAAAAGCTCCCTGTTGCTGATAATGTATATGAATATGCTGTTAAGCTAGTGAATATTACAAGGCCTAATAGAGAATTGGCTCACGATCTTAGCAATAAATATTTACTTTGGGGTGCTGGTCCACGTGCATCACAGTTTATGATTATTGCGGCGAAAGTTCATGCTGCTTTTAATGGTAAATTATCACCAGATATTGAAGATGTAAAAGCAGTAGCCCCTTCTATTCTACGTCATCGTATAGTGCCTAATTATAAGGCTGAGGCCGACGGCTATACTGTTGAGAAGCTTATCTCTATTTTTATAGATTATGTAAAATAAAAGCCATTATTAATTATTGATTTTGCATAAGCTTTTATCAAAATACTATTTTTGCACAAAAAAAAAGAGCCATTTCCTAAGGGAAAGGCTCTTTTTGTGAATTGGTATATTTATCTCATTATAGTTAGAGAACCTTTATATTCCTCATCTTCAATACCTACAGTCGTAATAAGGTTGAAAAAATATACGCCATCGGTTACATTCTCGCCATCCCAATCATTTGTATAGTTGTTTGACTCATACACTTTCTTTCCCCAACGATTATATACCTTAAGTATAGAGTTAGGGAAATTCTCTAACCCATCAATAACAAATACATCATTATATCCATCTCCATTTGGAGTAATAATATTAGGAATTTCTAGTTGACAATCCATTGATGTAAGTGATACTTCGTCGTAACAGCCATTATCTATCGATAAAGAAAGACTATGGTCGCCAATGCCCATAAATTGCATACTAAAATAATTGCTATTACCAGAAACGGGAGTAGCACCATCGAATAACCATGTATAAGTGTGCTCCTCGGCATCATTAGGAATAGTAAGAATAAACTCTTCAAAGTTGCAGAACTCTTGATCATCACCTAAAAACTGATCGTCAAAAAGGCTAACTTTTATCTCATCTTCGGCAATACAAGGTGAATTTGCATCAGTTACTAGTGTTACAGAATAAGTTCCTGATTGAGTAACTTTCAATGATTCATCAGTGCTGCCATCACTCCATAAATATAAGAAAGGAGGGTTATTACCTTCGTTGCCAGCATGAAGCGTATAGCTAGACCCTGTTACACAAGTATCGTTACCAAAATCTATATTGGCCATATCATAAGCATCAAGATGTATAGTGTCGCTATTAGCACAAGCAAGGCCATTTTCGTTATTAGTAACAATAACCCAAAGGTCACTAGTCATATTTGTAACATTTGTTGCGGCAGTATTTCCAGAGCTCCATAAATACGTGGCACCAGGCAGCGGGCTAGTAGCATCAAAAGTAATAATATCAGTAATTGAACTTTTACAAAGTACAGTATCGTTTCCTAGATTAACATCAGGGGTTTGTACAACATCTATAAAAATTACACTATCGTATATACAGCCATATTCATCCATAACTGTAAAAGTGTAATCTTGAATTCCATGGTTTTGAGGGCTTATTACAACATGGCTACCATTATCAATAATAATATCATCTGAAGTATTCCAACTTTCAGAAGCTATTTCTGGGATATAATCCCACGAAGTTGGTAATAATGATGGAGCAAAATCTACACCCCAAGCAAAAATAAACCCATTATCTATACCAAGATTGTCGGTAATAGTTATTTCCCATGCTCCATTTAGAGGACATCCTATTAGTGTATTAAAAGGAGTTTCTGGCAAATATGTTACTAATGGTTGTGCCCCTGTAATGGTTGCATTAGAAGGGTAAGATGTAGATGGTGGCAGATATGAATGACCAGTTACACTAACGCCTGAATTATCAACATACGAATAAGTGTAATTTCCTACAGCATTCAACATAGTAGTCGTTCCGGCTGGGCTCCATGAATATTCATATCCAATACCTGCAACCTGAGCTGCATTATTATCAATAGGTTCTCCTAAATAAGTTGAACCTCCTCCTGGATATGATTTTAATGTAGAAGATAATCCATTAGGACAGGTTATTTTAATATTTAAATCACCCAAATAGCTATGTTCCAATGTAGCATTTATTGCTATTATATCCATAGGACTTGTTATAGTAGCAGTAGGATCAAATACATTAAATACAAGAGTAGAAGTATATGAAACGCCACTACCATCAGGTAAGTATGTAAGTCCGGCTTGGTTTAATGATGAGCTTGCTGTCCACTGATAAGCTTCTCCATGTCCCATAAGGCTTGTTGTATCATATTGGCAAACGGGATTACTTATTGCGTTAATATCTATAGATGGTTGTGTACTCATTCTAATCCTAATTGTTGGATTCTGATTTGATATACATCCATTTGAGTCAGTTGCAACAACAAATACGTCATAACCTCCAATAGTGTCGTAGTATGTACTAACAGTTTGATTTGTATCGATATAATAATTACCCATATCCCATATAAACTCTGTAGTAGCATCTGACTGATGGTAAATAGAGTCGTTTAGTCCATAATTACCCATTGCTGTAATGCTAACTGAGTCTCCTGGACAAACATCAATATAGTAAAAGCCTGTATCTAAATGAAAAGGAGGTGTGCTTGATTGTAGTTCTATTGCGTAATTCTGACAAGGTAAGCCACAACTTATTGCAGCTTCCCAACCTGGAGCGTTACCTGAGGATGCCCAAAATAAAGTTAAACATCCACTTGGGTTAAGTATTGATGCACTAATTTGCATTCCTACTGGCGAAAGAGTATTATCAAAGGTTGCTAATAAGTTAGCTGAAGTATTTGCGCCATCATAAAGTTGAAGTGCATCACCTGATGCAACATCAAATTGTGTAAAATCTAAAACTATTGATGCACCTGGAGTGCTAGGGCAAAATGTTATGGAATCGTTTTGTGTTCCTGAATAATTCGCTCCTGTGCCACCCATATCAGTAAAAGTACCACTACAGGTTGTTACTGTCTGTCCACTATAATCATTAATCTTATATATTTGTGCTATACTGTCTTTAGTAAAGACTATAAGAAGTGCGATAATAGTAAGTTGTATTAATATTTTCATAATTGCTGTTTCGTTACAGTGATTGATCCATTAAACCGTTTTCTTTTCTATACTTATTATATTTTTTTATGAATACCTCTTCGCTAAGCATAATGAAAATTTGATCCGAACCTTTTATTTTATAATAGATATTCTCATCATATTTGCGCTGTATGTTTAGTTTAAGTACGTTTAGTACTTTGGTATCTACCTCGCCTCCAGATAGTGGGAGTGATAACTCTTCAAAGTTATTACCTTGTAACTTATCTGCAGGTACAGTTTCTATACTGTAACTATTATCTAAAAAGAAATTATAATAATGAATTAAACTAGGATTGTTCTTTTGCATTATTGCCACTTTATCTGCTCCTAAATAATCTATTAATCTAGTATCAGGTTCTATAGTAGTGGAGCTAGTCATAAAGAATAGTGCAAATAATAATAATAACGATTGTTTCATAACTTGTGGTTTATATTATAATAGTTCAAATTTCTCTATTGAATACTATAAATATTATATGGGTTTCACTAATTTGTAATTGTGTTATTTTATATAACAGCTTTCATGATATAAGTGACAAAAATAACAAAAAAAGGTTTATTTTTTATTTTTTATTTTGGGTAATTTATTTGTGTTTGTAAATCTTTACAAACCTACTATTTATTGATAAATAACATATTCTGGTTATTTCTGTAGTTAATGATTTTATTAAATCTATATTTGTTATTTAAATTGAATCTATATTAAGAATATTGAACATGCTTGTTAATAAAAGAATACTAATACAATTTTTAATAGTTTACCTATTATTAAATGGTTGTGCACATGGACAAGTAAATAAAGATAAAGCAAATATGAAATACAAAAATACAAATTCTTTAATAAAGGAGACAAGCCCTTACCTATTGCAGCACGCCCATAATCCTGTAAACTGGCATGCGTGGAGTAAAGAGATTTTAGAATTGGCACAGAAAGAGAATAAGCCTTTAATTGTAAGTATTGGATACTCATCATGTCATTGGTGTCATGTTATGGAACACGAATCTTTTGAGGATGAAGAGGTTGCTAAAATAATGAATGAGGATTTTATTTGCATAAAAGTGGATAGAGAAGAACACCCTGATGTAGATCAAATATATATGAATGCTGTGCAGCTTATTACAGGTAGCGGAGGTTGGCCGCTAAATTGTTTTGCTTTGCCCGATGGGCGACCTTTTTATGGTGGTACATATTATCAAAAGCAACAATGGGTTTCTCTATTAAAGCAGTTGTCGGGATTATATAGTAATGATTATCAGAAAATATTGCAGCATGCTGAAAGTATTGAGAATGGAATAAAGCAAAGTGAGTTTGTGCAAATGCAGGAGGGTGATGGTTTTAGCAACGCAGATTTAGGTAGAATACTTAATAATTGGACTAATCATTTGGATGACGAAAATGGAGGTCCTGATAGAGTGCCTAAATTTCCACTGCCGAATAATTATTCGTTTTTAATGAGATATGCAGATTATGAATCCAATGATATTATTGTCGACCATGTAAAGCTTACATTAAATAAAATGGCAAATGGAGGAATATATGATCAGCTGGGTGGAGGCTTTGCTCGTTATTCTACTGACAAAATGTGGAAAGTTCCTCATTTTGAAAAAATGCTTTATGATAATGCGCAGTTGGTTACGCTTTATAGTAATGCGTATAAGCTCTATAATAATGATGAGTATAAAAGAGTAATTGTAGAAACCTTGGATTTTATTAACCGAGAAATGACCAATGATAGAGGTCTTTTTTATTCTGCATTAGATGCTGATTCTGATGGTGAAGAAGGAAAATACTATGTATGGAAAAATGTAGAAATTGATAGTCTTTTGGGGAGTAATGCTTCGCTATTTAAGGATTACTATCAAATGAATGCACTTGGATATTGGGAGGATGATAATTATATTCTTATGCGTAGCGACAATATTGGCAGAATAGCAAAAGAATATAAAATTTCATTAGCCGAGTTAGAAAGTCGCATTGAAGAAGCAAAAACAATATTAATGAACTATCGAGATAAAAGAGTAAAGCCTGGTCTTGATGATAAAAGTTTATTATCGTGGAATTCAATGATGATTTCAGCTTATTGCAATGCATACACTGCTTTGGGAGTAGAAGCTTATAAGCTTAATGCAATAAATGCAATGGACTTTATAAATACAAATATGCAACAAATCGATGGAGGGGTTTGGCATACTTATAAAAATGGAGAATCTAAAATAAACGCATATCTTGATGACTATGCTCTATTGATAGAAGCGAATATTAGTTTGTATGAAATAGGGGCAGGGAGTAAATATTTATATCGAGCAAGATTATATACTGATTATGTAATAGATAAATTTTACGATGAAAAGTCAGGAATGTTCTATTATACTAATATTGATGATGAAGTGTTGGTTACCCGAAAAATGGATTTTTTTGATAATGTAATTCCTTCGTCTAATTCAATATTGGCAAGAAATTTATATAAGCTTTCTCATTTTTATGAAGAAACAGATTATAAGAAGATAAGCCTTCAAATGCTGAATAATGTTATTGATAAGTTTAGAACCAATGGTTCAAGTTTATCTAATTGGGGATTGCTACTTATGGATGAGCTTCAACCGAAAACTGAAGTTGTAATTTGTGGTGAAGATGCTATAGAATTATTGGAGGATATGAGGAGTAATTATCTTCCGAATATTGTTTGGGCGGTAGATAAAGAAGAAAATAATGAAGTTGTACTTTTGAAACAGAGATTTGTAAAAGGAAAAACTTTAATATATGTTTGTAAAAATAGCACATGCCAGTTGCCAGTGGAGAGTGTGGCTGAGGCATTAAGTATTTTAAGTGAATAGTATATCTATAATAGAATAACCACACATTATTGTAAAAAAATGAAATAAGGAATAAAATAAAAGCCATCCATTGAGTGGCTTTTATGGTTTTGTGGAGCTGCGGGGAGTTGCCGATGCTTCGCTGTCGCTACAATCGGTATAAACTTCTCCTCCCACTTGCTCAAAAAAAAACACCTTTCTGTGTTTATTTTGTGGAGCTGCGGGGAGTTGCCGATGCTTCGCTATCGCTACAATCGGCATAAACTTCTCCTCTCACTTGCTCAAAAAAAAACACCTTTCGGTGTTTGTTTTGTGGAGCTGCGGGGAGTTGCCGATGCTTCGCTATCGCTACAATCGGCATAAACTTCTCCTCCCACTTGCTCAAAAAAAAACACCTTTCGGTGTTTATTTTGTGGAGCTGCGGGGAGTCGAACCCGTAGCGGACTGAACTGAGTACCTTTATATTACATGTTCTGTTATTTTTGTAACGCTAATTTTATGAAACATTTTTGGTGGTTTTGGCTGGCACCAAGGTTCGACTCCAAATGACTCCTTTTGAAGTTATTTATAACGATTCTAAATTTAATTTTTCTTGATTAATTAGCAATTCCCTTCTGTGATTTTATTCCTATCAAATGAACATAAGCAATTCGCTTATCTTTTTTCTCACTTAAATAATTAAAGATTATTGGAGAGTCTTCTTTACTAAAAGGCAGCTCTTTTCTTAATTTTCGACCACTTTCCTCATGTAATGCTGCTCGTGTTGTATGTACAAAAATACAGATCTTATCATTATGCAAAACTTGATTAAATTTATCTATTGCTTCAAATAAATCAGCTTCTATATTAGCTCCTCTAAAATAATGTTTTTCAAAGTAAAAATCTTTGTTCTCAGAGTTGGAGATTATACCAATTTGATATCAAAATACGTTATAAATAAATTGGAATATATTTTCCTATTAGAAGACGAAAATTATTTGCATAGCCGTAGCTATGGAAATAATTTTTAACGCAGTAATAGGGAAATAGAAACGATT
>QMPB01000029.1 GCA_003648395.1 Bacteroidota bacterium | reverse complement strand
TCACGTAATGGATTCCCATTCGTGGCATATTATGGATATAGGAGAACATGCTATTGCTATTCCTCTTCCAATCATTATTCTTGATAATGGAGAATTCCATTTCTTTATGTCATCAAAATTTGAGCATGGTCATGCTGCTTACGATGGTTACAGACTTGAAGAAAACACAATAGTAAATGCAGAAACAGGTTCCTCAGAAGGAATTCTTGATTTCTCAATTACTAAAACTACTTTTGCAATATTTATTACTGCATTTATAATGCTTTTTGTATTTATTTCTGTTGCAAAATCTTACGGTAAAAGAAGAGGTAAATCACCAAAAGGACTTCAATCGTTTATGGAGCCAATCATACTTTTTGTTCGTGATGACGTAGCTAAGCCCTCTATAGGCAAAAACTACGAAAAATATATGCCTTTTCTACTAACTGTTTTCTTCTTTATTCTTATCTCTAACCTTATGGGTCTTGTACCTTTTTTTCCAGGAGGATCGAATATAGCAGGAAATATTGCTGTTACTATGGTTTTGGCTCTTTTTACTTTCGTAATTACTACTGCAAGTACAAACAAAGCATATTGGGTACATATAGTTAATATGCCTGGTGTACCTTGGTGGTTGAAATTTCCAATTCCAATTATGCCTCTTGTAGAAGTAATGGGAGTTTTCACAAAACCATTCGTATTGATGGTTCGACTTTTTGCAAATATTCTTGCAGGACACATTGTACTTCTTGGTTTTGTAAGTATGATATTTATTTTTGGAGCTCTTAGCCCAGTTGGAGGTTATGCCGTTTCAGTATTTTCAGTAGCATTCTCTATTTTCTTGAGTCTGCTAGAATTATTAGTTGCCTTTATTCAAGCTTATGTATTTACATTGCTATCAGCATTGTATTTTGGCATGGCAAAAGTAACTGATCACTAATCAATTTAGAATTCTTTTATTAATAATCAATAACAAACATTTTTATGTCATTATTAACAATTTTATTAGAAGCCGGCATCGCATGGATGGGAGCCGGAATCGGAGCAGGATTAGCAGCAATTGGTGCTGGTATTGGTATCGGACAAATCGGTGGTAAAGCCGTTGAAGGTATCGCACGTCAGCCTGAAGCTGTAGGTGATATTCGCTCTAACATGATCGTTGCAGCTGCTCTTGTAGAGGGTGTTGCTTTCTTCGCTATTGTAATCAGTCTTTTGATTATCGTATTGTAAGAAAAATCATATTATACTTCTGGCTTCAACGGTTGGTTGGGCCAGAAGTTTTAATTGAAAATCAAGATTAAATAAACAATATAAAACAATAAATTATGGGTTTAGTAACTCCCGGTATTGGATTAATTTTTTGGATGACATTAGTCTTCTTAGTATTACTTTTCCTTCTAAAAAAGTTTGCTTGGGGACCAATTATGTCTTCCATTAAAGAAAGAGAAATGAGTATTTCTACTTCTCTTGCTATGGCTAAGCAGACTCAAGAAGAGATGAGGCAATTACAAGCTGATAATGAAAAACTTCTTAAACAAGCACGTATTGAACGCGATGCTATTCTTAGTGAAGCTAACAAACTAAAAGATAATATTATTAACGAAGCTA
This sequence comes from Bacteroidota bacterium, assembly GCA_003648395.1. Next base: position 14,758 of record QMPB01000029.1, on the reverse strand, counting down.
AATCAAAAGCACAAGTTGAAGCTGACAGAATAGTAGAATCTGCTCTTGAGAATATTGAGAATGAAAAAAGAGCTGCTCTAACTGAAATAAAAACTCAGGTTGCTGAACTTTCTATTGAGATTGCTGAAAAAGTTCTTGGAGCTGAATTAAGCGATAAGAAAAAACAAGGTGATTTAGTTCAAGCACAATTAGACCAACTCAACTTTAACTAGAGTTTTATGAGCGACGCAAAAATATCAAAAAGATACGCTAAGGCATTATTTGAGTTTGCTCAAGAGCAAAAGTCTTTAGATACTATCACAGCTGACATGGATTATCTATATCAACTTTGTGATGTTTCTGATGATTTTGTGGGTATGCTTAAAAGTCCTGTAATCAAAATCTCTAAGAAATTAGAAATTATGGTTGCTGTTTTTGGAGATAAACTTTCTGAAACAACGATGAGGTTTCTAAATATTATCTCTAAAGGTCGTAGAGAGGACATTATTCCTTCTATGGCAGAGCAATTTATTTTAATGCATAACGATTTTATCGGTCTTAAGAAGGTGAAGTTATTTACTGCTACCTCTTTAGATAATGCTACAAAAAACCAAATTACTAAAATTCTTGGAGAACAGACTAAAAAAACAATTGAACTTGATGAAGAAATTCAGGAAGACCTAATTGGAGGTTTTATCTTGAAAATTGACGATTTGCAATTTGATGCAAGTATCAAGTCAAAACTAAATCGACTTAAGAATGAATTAAGTCAACAATATTAATAAGAAACAATTAAGAAACAATAAATACCAATATAGATATGGCAGATATAAAACCAGCTGAAGTATCGGCAATTTTAAGACAACAACTTTCTGGATTCCAGAGCGAAGCTCAACTTGAAGAAGTTGGAAGCGTATTGCAAGTTGGCGACGGTATTGCACGTGTTTACGGACTTACAAATGTGCAATCCGGTGAGTTAATTGAATTTGAAAAAGCTAACATAATGGGTATCGCTCTTAACCTTGAAGAAGACAACGTTGGAGTTGTACTTTTGGGAGAGTCTGACTCAATTATTGAAGGTGATACTGTAAAAAGAACAGGACGTATTTCTTCTATTAATGTGGGAGAAGGCATGCTAGGACGAGTAGTAAATACTCTTGGCGAGCCTGTTGATGGTAAAGGCGCTATTGAAGGCGAACTTTATGAAATGCCTATCGAGCGTAAAGCTCCTGGTGTAATTTTCCGTCAGCCTGTTGATGAGCCACTTCAAACTGGTATAAAAGCTATTGATGCAATGATTCCAATTGGTAGAGGTCAGCGTGAACTTATTATTGGTGACCGCCAAACTGGTAAATCTACTATTGCTATTGATACTATTATCAATCAGAAAGAATTTTATGACAAAGGAGAGCCTGTTTATTGTATTTATGTAGCTATTGGACAGAAAGGTTCAACAGTTGCAAATACAGCAAAGACTCTTGAAGAGCATGGTGCTTTAGCTTATACTACTATTGTAATGGCAACGGCTTCTGACCCTGCTGCTATGCAGTTTTATGCTCCACTAGCAGGTGCTGCAATTGGTGAATATTTCCGTGATACTGGTCGTGCCGCTTTGGTTGTTTATGACGATTTATCGAAACAAGCGGTAGCTTATCGTGAGGTTTCATTATTATTACGTAGACCTCCAGGACGTGAGGCTTACCCTGGTGATGTTTTCTATCTTCACTCTCGTTTATTAGAGCGTGCTGCAAGAATTATTGTTTCTGATGACGTTGCAAAAGACATGAATGACCTTCCTCCTGCACTTAAAGATAAAGTAAAAGGTGGTGGTTCTCTTACTGCTCTACCAATTATTGAAACTCAAGCTGGTGACGTTTCTGCTTATATTCCAACTAACGTAATTTCTATTACTGATGGTCAGATATTCCTTGAAACTAACTTGTTTAATAGCGGTGTTCGCCCAGCAATTAACGTAGGTATTTCTGTATCTCGTGTGGGTGGTAATGCTCAAATTAAATCAATGAAGAAAGTATCTGGTACTCTTAAATTAGATCAAGCACAGTACCGTGAATTGGAGGCTTTCTCTAAATTTGGTTCTGACCTTGATGCTGCTACTACTGCTGTACTTGAAAAAGGTAAGCGTAATGTGGAAATTCTTAAGCAAGGTCTTCACAGCCCAATGGCTGTAGAAGAGCAAGTTGCAATTATCTATTGTGGTACTAAAGGTTTAGCAAATGATGTTCCTGTTGGAAAAGTCAAAGAATTTGAGATTGAACTAATCCGTACCATGAAAGATAAATTTGCTGATACAATGAATAATCTTAAAGCAGGAAAACTAACTGATGATGCTGTAAAAGCTATTGAAGAGACTGCTAAGAATATCAGCAAGAATTATAAAGCCTAATACAACAAATTAAATTGTCGATATGGCAAATCTAAAAGAGATACGAATAAGAATTAGCTCTGTAGAATCTACAAAGCAGATTACTAGTGCAATGAAACTAGTTGCTGCTTCAAAATTGAAGAGAGCTACCGATGCTATTACCACTATGCGTCCCTATGCAGAGAAACTAGAGGAAATACTTCAAAATCTTAGCTCTGGTTCCGACAATGATGGAAATATATATGGAGAGCAGCGCGGTGAAGATAAAGTGCTGATTGTTCCTATTGCTTCCAATCGTGGTCTTTGTGGGGCTTTCAATACTAATGTTGTAAAACGTTCTTTACTTCTTATTAAAGAAGAATATAAAGGAGCTGACATAAGTTTTTTTACTGTTGGACGTAAAGTTAGTGAGTATTTTACAAATCATGGATTCAATGTTATTTCTTCTCATGATGAGGTTTGGAATAATTTGAATTGGGAATATGTAATTCCTATTGCTGAAGAATTGCTAACCGCTTATAAAGAAGGTGAATTTGATAAAATTGTACTTGTTTACAATCAGTTCAAGAATGCAGGAACTCAAATAATAATGAGTGAGCAATTCTTACCTGTACTTCCTGTTGAAAGCGATAGCGATATTAATAGTGATTATATTATGGAGCCATCGAAAGAGGTAATAGTAAATGAGCTTATTCCTAAGACTTTGAAAACTCAGTTTTATAAAGCTTTACTGGACTCTTTAGCATCAGAGCATGGCGCTCGAATGACAGCAATGCATATGGCTACTGATAATGCTACTAACTTAATAAACGACTTAAAACTCACTTATAATAAAGCTCGTCAGGCAGCAATTACTAACGAGATTATTGAAATTGTAAGTGGTTCAAACGCACTATAAATTTATAATTTATAATAGATTTTCTAAAGGCTATTCATTTATTGGATGGCCTTTATTATGTTAAAAATCTAAGCTCAAAGAAAAATAGAAAACAGGTTTTTTATGCACATAGCCATTAGAAATACCCCAAGCCCAATCTGCTCGCATATAGTAACCAAACACTTGAGACCTAAGTCCAAAACCATAGCCTGCAACAATAGGATCATCTTGATTAATAATTGTAATTTTAACAGGGTCACGATAAATGGTTTTTCTAAAAAGAGAATTATTATCGGAAAATGGATTAGCTCCTGTCCAAGCAGTACCAAGGTCGAAGAAGCCAACTATCATAAAATTATTCCAGAAAGGTGATGTTATAGGTTTTCTACTAAAATACTGAAATGGTGGTAATCTTAATTCAGAATTTAATAATAGAAAGTTATTTCCATTTCTAATATTTTGGGTAAAGCCCCTCATATTAGTGGCAATAGTTTGATAAACAAAATTTTGTTCCTGATCTACCTGAATATCCTTATTAAAATCAGCATTTATCCAATTATCAACACCTCCCATATAATAAATCAACCTCTCAGTTCCCAAGGATGTACTCCCTGCAACCCTATTTGCCCAAACAAATGTTTTATGAATCTGAATGTATCTTCTAAAATCAAAACCAAGAACAATTAAATTTTTGTGTAAATATTCTAATGGCTGATAGTATTCTCCCCACACTTTATACCTCGTTCCGAAAAGAATATTTACACCTTTATTACGTGATTTGTCGTACACATATTCAAGCTTAACAATAGCATTATTAAGCATTACATCAGGTTCAGTAAGAACTTTAGTATATGTTGCTCTTGTCACGGTATTATCATTACGTAATGCCATTGATAATCGTAAACCTCTAATATTATCGAAAGGAAGACCTACTTTGAGATAAAACTCATGTATATAGTGTGTTAGAATTCTATCTTCTCTATAATCATCAATTACATTTCTGTGAAAAGTATAATCCTTATCAAGCCTATTTTTATAATCAGAAAATGTAAGAATATACTCATTATTAGTAAAAGTAGGATCTATTTTTACACCACCTACAAGTCTATAATCTTCGAGTAAATCCATGACTCCTAACTTAATAAAAGCATTAAAACCCTGATTTAGGTATATTGGAGATTGTGGATTGGTAAAAGGCTGATAACCTGTGTTAAGATAGTTAAAATCTACCTGTGTTACGATTTGAGAAACACTGTATTCCACATTATATGGTCTTGAATTATAAGCGGCTCTAATAGCATCAGAAGGACCTCGTTTTTTTGCCGCTTCTAAAGCTAGCACACTAGAATTATCTTTCTTGGTTTTCTCTCCTCCAAAGCTATAATTATTAATATCAATATTATTTCTACTACTACCTGTCTTAAACTCATCAGCAGTCACAACTCTAAATCTCTTCTTTCTAGCTGTATTTGGAGTTAGTTTTACAACACTCTTATTATTAATATTTGAAGTGTCGCCCTCTGCTATTATTTTAAGATACTTCCGCAATGCCTCCTCCCTTATCTCTCTAAGCCTCATTCTATTAAAAATATCAGTCTTATAAGCTGTCTTTTCAATTTTTTGCCTATCGTAATCATTAAAATCAGGAATTGGCCTAACAAACATCCTAGTTTTACCATTAACCTTAACAATTTCAGAATACTTGTCAGCATACAAATTATAGTCCTGCTCTATGATACTTGAACTATAGTTTGAAACAGCAGCATAATTAGTAAAATATCTATAATGAGTTGTAGTATCAATAAAACTAATAGTACTATCGAAAGCCCCTACATAACGATTATAAACGCCATTCTCATCAGAAAGCCAAGCAAATTTATTATGTGCCACTGCCATTGGGTAAATTTCATTTGCAAGGGATGTATTTGTTATTCTTTGCAATATTATGCTAGGTTTTGTCAAATCATAGAAAAATAAATCATTATTTCTACTACCTCTTATGGTATCTTCAGCTATTTGGTGAGTTTTCTGCTCAATAATTCTCAAAGTATCATCAATACGATTAGAACTCCAAATGAGAGCAGTACTATTATTAACAAAGCGAGGATAATAATCATCAAATGCATCATGTGTAATTCTTTGAAATGAATTTCCACCTAAACTATATACATAAATATCACTCTGTCCATTTTTAGTTGCAGACATTGCGTACTTATTACCTCTTTTATTATATGAAAAATCATGAACCTTATCAAACAGATTTAGGTATCTAATTCTCTTCTTTCTTTTCTTATAATCGTAAATTACTAATACATTATAATTCTTTTTCTCGTAAATAATTGAAAGGTAATTCCCCTTTGGCGACCATGCAAGAAGAGGATAATGGTAATCCACTTTTTCATCAAGTTTATATCCATATTTCAATATCTTACGCTTTTTGTTTTTCTCCAAATCTCGAACAATAACCTTAACTTTACCCAATTCGTTAGTAGTGTAGGCAAGATATCTTCCATCAGGGCTTATACGTGCTTGTGCATATTTCTTCCTTGCTCTATTGCGTTTTAAAACAGGGTCAGAAGGTTGTGCAAATAATCTGAAATCTTGACTATATCTCTGTTTATAATAATCGAGCCATTCTTCTAATACCCCTTGGTACGACAAGCCAAGTACATATAAAAATCCATTTTCAATATTACGATTTACCTTAGCCATATATACAACATCCGCTATTACTTTAGAGCCATATTTATCTTCAATAAATTTCCAAATAGAATGGCCGGCATATCGTTGTTGCAAGCGGTTTAATCTATCAAATTTCTCATATTTCCTAGTTTTTATTCCATCACGAATAATATCGTCCATTTCAGTACTCCAACTCTCTGATAAATATGAAATAAGCCCATCAGTATACCATGTTGGAAATGCCAAAAGAATAGAGTTTTTAATTTTTGCTCCTGCAGAACCACCATACATTATCTCATTTAGATAAACTTGTGCAATACCTCTCTTTATTTGCATTTCAAAATCGTAGTGTTCACCATTAAAATAAAGAAAAACTTTATTATTAATCACATGAGTAACACCACCAGTATTATATTCTTCATCGGTAATAAGTCCAATATTTGTTTCTTTAAGATCGGAAAGATCATTAAATACCAGAAATTTTATCTTGCTATCTGGAGAAAAATCAAGCTTCCGACTTATATTCTTCATTTGTTTATCAGCATAGCTAGAAGCGTATGTAGCTAGTGATTTACCTCCTTTATAATAGTAAGTGTCAAACTTATTGAATCTGAAATAGCTCCATGTTCTATCCTTAGTATATTGTATTCTATTTTTACCAAAACTTTGTTGCGAACCAGTATAAAACTGTGCATAAGAGGGCATTACGATAATTACTAAACTGATTATCAGAATGGTAAATATTGAAGTCTTATGAGTAATAATGTTACCGATTTGCATATAGTTCAATAGTAAAATACACAATTATTAGATTGTGCTAAAACGAACAAAGTTAATTATTATTTTTAATTTTTTAATAAAAAATACGAATTGAAATTTTTATCAAATACTATTCCAAATAAATCTTAGTTTAGCATAATTATTTCATAACATTAATGCACTTGTAATGACAATACATACATTTATCTTTAATTCCTTTCAGTTAAACACTTATTTGATTTTTGATGACACAAAAGAGGCTGTAATAATTGATGCTGGAAATAGCAATTCTGAAGAAGATGCTTTACTATTTGATTTTATTGAATCAAAGGAATTAACTGTTAAGGGGCTTTATTATACTCATGCACATGTCGACCATATTCTTGGCAATAATTCTATCATAGAAAAGTATAATTTGCAAAGTAGTTCTCATATTGATAGCTTATTATTTTTTGAAACTGCATCAACTTACGCTCCAAATCTTGGTTTAGAAGTTAATGACCCTATATTCCCTAAGAATTTTATCGATGATGGCGATTTTATTGAATTTGGTAATAGTAAGTTAAAGGTAATATTTACCCCTGGACATGCTGATGGCAGTTTATGTTTCTATTCAGAAGACGAACAGTTTATTATTGTTGGAGATGTTTTGTTTAGAGATAGTATTGGCAGAACAGACTTACCAACTGGGGATTACGATATACTTATGGATAGCATTAAAAACAAACTATTCACTCTACCTAATGGTGTAAAAGTTTTTCCAGGTCATGGACCTACTACTACTATTGGGTATGAGAAGATGAATAATCCATTTATTAATTTCAGATAATTTTGTAATGAATAATACTATCCCCCAAAATCCATAACACAATTATACTTATATACCTTATGAGGCTGTATTGAAACTCCAATAAATCTATATAATGGACTAAGAATATTTTTGCGATGTCCAACCGTTTGAATCCCTTCATCAATTAACAAATCCATTACTATATCTTCTGCCATAAAGTCGCCATATTGAGCATTTTCTGCAAATCTAGAGTGTTTTGAACGCTTTGCTCTCTCTTGGAACTTTTTATGACCTGTTTTTCCTCTCTTTCCTGACCAAACCGCATGTTCTTCTGCCAACCCATATATTCGTTTATCAGGATTAAATAGGATTACTTTCTTAGTTTTCTTTAAGTCAGAAAAAAGGGACTTTACATATGGAGTATATCTAACCTGATTCTTTTCAATATATTCTTTGAGAAATGTTTTTGAGAATAATTTACCATCAAATCGAGCCAAATTACAAAGCCATATAATATTTTTCTCTTCATTAGTTAAATAGGTTTCATCCTTTGCTGTATTTGTATTTTCTATTACTACATCATTCCATAAATAATAAGGATAATTTAGTGTATCACGATTGTCAAACACAGATTGACCCGATACTTTTACTAAAAAAAGAATAAGCAATAATGCAATTGCAGATATTTTTTTCATTTGAATAATTAATTTAAGTGATTTATATGACTGCTAAAGTAATAATAATTTGACAATTATATCAATTAATTATGAATATTGGTATTAATATGGAGTATACAAAAAAAGGACAAACGGGGAGTTTGTCCTTATCACTAAAATCACAGGTTGTTAATTGCTTATAAATTATTGCACAGTATATAGACGCAATCAACATATATAGTTTGATAGAATTGGTTTCTATCTTAAAAAACTAACAAGGCAAAAGTACATCAAGAACAAACGCACAAAAGTTAAAGGAATTAAACAAAGTTTAAAATCTGTTAAATTTGGGTGATAAACCATAATAATGCTACCTTTGTATCTAATATGAATACACGACGCATTATTAGTATTAGCATAGCTATGGGAGTAGTAATGATTGGCTTATTGGTCATGCAAATGCTGTGGGTACATAATGCTTTAACCATTAAAGAAACTTCTTTTAGTCATGATGTTCAACGAGCATTTACCAATGTGATGCACAAAGTAGTTGAGCTAGAAGGTGTGGCAAATAAAAATAGACTTCTCAGAATGATGGGAACCCCAATTCTCCCTAAAGGACCAAATCCAATAATTAAGAAAAGTAAGCTCACAAAGAAATTCATTGACAAAGGAGACACTATTGTATTTGAGATGCGTTATCCTTCTGAATTTAGTATAATAACTATACTTGACAATCCTATTTTTGACAATCCAGAATATACTTATAAAAAAATAGATACTATTATTTATCATGAATTGAGAAATAATAATATTTACACTCAATATAAGTTTAATGTCTTTAACCAGAAGAATGGAACATTTATGTACCAAGACCCTAAAGTTAAAACAGATAAATACTTAAAACGAGCTTACGCATTTCCCTTTATTTCAAATAATGTTGAGCAGAATATATTCTTAATGGTATATTTCCCAAAGGAAAAATCCTATTTACTAAAGGAAATGGGCTTAATGTTATTCTTATCAATCGTAATAATTCTTTCAGTTATTTATTTATTTACATATAGTATAACTACCATTATACGACAATCAAAACTATCGGCTCTAAAGAATGATTTTATCAATAATATGACTCATGAGTTTAAAACTCCAATATCAACAATTTCTTTGGCTTGTCAAGCTCTTTCTGATGATGACATTGAGAAATCACAAGAGTTATACGATGCCTATATTTCAATAATTAAAGATGAGAATGACCGACTTGGAGCAATGGCTGAAAAGATTCTTCAAACAGCAATAATTGACAAAGGAGAATTAATACTTAAAAATGAATGGCTAAATATACATGATGTAATACATGAATTAATAAAAAGCAACGAGATAAAGATTCACCAAAAAGGAGGCGAACTATTTTTGAATTTGGAAGCCCACCATAATATAGTAAATGCTGATAAAGTACATATTACCAACCTTATTTACAATTTAATAGATAATGCTCTTAAGTATACTGAAGCTAAACCAAAAATAAAAATAAGTACTAAAAATGATGGTGATTGCTTATTAATTTCAATAGAAGACAATGGAATTGGAATATCAAAAACTAATCAAAAAAAAATATTTGATAAACTATTTAGAGTACCAACAGGAAATGTGCATAATGTAAAAGGCTTTGGACTAGGGCTTAGCTATGTAAAAGCTGTTGTAGAAAAGCATAAAGGTTCAATAAGAGTGGAAAGTCAAATAAATAAAGGAACAACATTTTTTGTACATTTACCAATGGATTTTAAAAAGAATATTTGTAAACAATAATACTATGGAAAAAATAAAAATTTTACTTGCTGAAGACGATCCTAATTTAGGAAAAATACTTAAAACTTACCTTGAAGCAAAGAACTTTAATGTTGATTTATTTGCCAATGGAGAACTAGCATTATTAGGTTTTCATAAGAATAACAATTACGATATGCTTGTACTTGATGTTATGATGCCTGTGATGGATGGTTTCACTCTTGTAACAAATATTCGGAAACTTAATAAGATTATTCCAGTATTATTTTTGACGGCTAAGTCAATGGAAGATGATAAATTGAGAGGTTTTGAACTTGGAGCAGACGATTATATCACTAAGCCTTTTAATATGGAATTATTATTGGCTCGTATAAATGCTATTTTGCGTCGTAGTGGTAGTTTAGGAGATGATGAAGATAAAAATGAATTTCAGATTGGAAAATATTTATTCAATTATGAGCATCAAAAATTAGAATGCTGTAATAAAGATCAGAACCTTACTAGTAAAGAATCTGAACTTCTTAAACTACTTTGTATTCATGAGAATGAAACTATGGATCGTAGAGTAGCTCTAAACAAAATTTGGAAGGATGATAGCTATTTTAATGCACGAAGCATGGATGTATATATAACAAAACTACGAAAATACCTCAAAGAAGATGAGAATATTAAGATTATTAATGTTCATGGAGTTGGTTTCAAACTTCTTACAAGATAATCATTAATTTTCCTTCTGAGCCTTTTGGTAGCACGTTCTACAAAGAGGCTCATAACTTTCTGTTTCGCCAAGCATAACAAGTTTATCGTTATGGACTGTCCGATGCGATATATGCGCTAATTTACCGCAGCGCATACAGATTGCATGAACTTTAGTAACATATTCTGCCGTTGCAAGTATCTGAGGAATTGGTCCGAAAGGATTACCTTGAAAGTCCATATCTAAACCAGCAACAATTACTCTTATACCCCTATTTGCCAATTTATTACAAACTTCAGGTAGCTCGTCATCAAAAAACTGTGCCTCATCAATACCTATTACTTCTACGTCGTTTGCCAAAAGTAAAATATTAGTAGAAGTCTGAACAGGCGTAGAAATTATTTCATTCTTATCATGCGATACAACTTTTACTTCATCGTAGCGCGTATCTACAGCAGGTTTAAAGATTTCAACTTTCATTTTAGCAATCTTTGCCCTCTTTAAACGTCGAATTAGCTCCTCTGTTTTGCCAGAAAACATTGAGCCACATACAACTTCAATCCATCCTGCTTCCTGTTTATTATTTGTTGAATTCTCTAAAAACATTATTGTTTACATTGTTTAACTTTAGAATATCTTTACCATTGAAATAAATCCTCAGATACCATAAAAGGAATTAAGATATTTTTCAGTGAGCAAATTTAAGTAAAAGAACTAGCAATATTTTTGTTGTGAATAAATTTTTTGAATTATGAGTACAATTAACAAAGTAGAAAGTTTAGAATTGGCTTCTGTCATTAAGAAACAAGTAGAAATTTTAGCTTCTTATGAGCAAAATATACCACAAATAGAAATTGATATTGTAAAAGAAAATATTAGAAAATTATACGATTCTATTGCTTCTTTTCACATTATAGAGAAATCTACTCCTGTCAATATACAAGTAGAATCCATTGATGATGAGATCAATGATTTGCTCGATGAGGCTAGTCAAATGTTTGAGCAAGAGAAAGAAAAACAAATAATTGAACAAGAAACCGTTCTAGAAGAACAAGCTTTAGAAGAAAAAATTGAGCCGGAAATTCCTGATGAAAAAACTATGGCTGAAGTGCATGAAGAAATTGAGGTTGAGGAAGAAATAAGGCTAAAGGCTAAAGGAAAAAATTTAATGAAGGAGGTTGAGATTGAGAAGCCTGGACCAAAAGCTAATTCTAAAGCAGAATTAAAAGTTAAACTTGAACCTAAGGAGACTAAAAAACCGCTTGGAGAGAAGACTGTTTACGTTTTAGATGTAGAGCCTGATGAAATAGATGAAGATGAAGAATTTAAGAGATCAAAAATAATTAAAAAGCCCATTAAAAGCTTAAAAGCGGGTATTGGTATCAATGATAAGTTTATGTTTATAAATGACTTATTCGAAGGTAATGCGAAGATATATAATAAAAATATTAAGAAATTAGACTCTCTGAAGAATCTTCAAGAAGCTCTTTACTTATTAGGAGACATGAAAGATGAAAACTTATGGGACACTAATGATAATGTTTTCCACCAGTTTAAAATATATATAGAAAGACGGTTTTTATAGAATTTCAAATTTATCCCAGTCTAAACCAACAGTAAATTTACTTCTAAAGTCTGCCAATTCATCAAATTTAAGAAGGGCTGTTTGCTCAAATGCAATATCTTGTTTTGGAGCAATGGCATATTCACCTTTCGAGTTTACAATACACGAGCTACCTGCGTGATTTAAACCATTCCCATCAATACCAATTCTATTAACAGCTATAACAACTGCTTGATTTTCGATGGCACGAGCTACTAAAAGTGATTGCCATATCCTATCCCTTACTTTTGGCCAATTAGCAACATAAATTAGGGCATCGTAGTCATAATTACCATTAATAAAATTATTCTTAGCAAATACTGGGAATCGTAAATCATAACAAATTTGAGCCTTTATTTTCCAGCCTTTGAGTTCAAAAATCAGTGAGTCTTCTCCTGAGGTAAAATGTTGATGCTCATTTCCCATTCTAAACAAATGACGTTTGTCGTATTTCTTATAGTTACCATCAGCATACATTATGATAAACCTATTAAAATACTGTCCTTCAATATTTACCATATAACTTCCTGCAATGGCAACATTCTTATCCATTGCTATTTGCTTCATCCAATTGTGAGTAATAGACTCTATCGGCTCTGAAAATAACTCTGGTTTCATTGAGAATGCTGTATTAAACATCTCTGGCAGAACTACTAAATCACCAAGCTCTGTTTTACTATAAATTACTTCCTCGAAATGACTAAGATTAGCAGATTTATTCTCCCAAACTAGGTCCGACTGTATTATTGTAACTCTTAAATCTTGCATAATATTTCAGCTGCCTTTTCAAGTGTATCATTTGTTTTAGCAAAACAAAATCTCAGAACTCTATTGTCGGTACCATCATTATAAAAATACGAAAGAGGAATGGCAGCAACACCATGCTCACGAGTTAGTTTTGTAGCAAAATCTAATTCACTTTCATCTGATATTTTATCATACTTGAATAGCTGAAAATATGTGCCTTTTGAAGGCAATGGAGTAAATCTACTATCTTTCATAAGCTCTAAGAAATAATCACGCTTTTGACTATACATTTTGTCAATATCGTTATAATTATCAGGGTTGTGCATATACTCAGCTAAAGCAGTCTGCATTGGTCTATTACCTGCAAATACAACATTCTGATGCACTTTTCTAAACTCGGCCATTAATTCTTTTGGAGCAATACAAAAGCCTGTTTTCCAACCAGTAACATGAAAAGTTTTACCAAAAGAACCAACAATAAAACTTCTACTAGCTAAATCAGGGAAGGCAGCAGCACTATGATGTTTTTCTTCATCAAAAATAATATGTTCGTAAACCTCATCACTAAGTACAATAATATCTGTATTTCTAGTAATATTCTCCAATTCCATCATGTCTTCCTTACTAAGTATACTCGAAGTTGGGTTATGGGGAGAATTAATAATAATTAGTTTGGTGCTTGCTGTAATTAGCCTAGTAAGCTCTTTCCAGTCAACGTGAAAATCATCTCCTTTGAGTTTGGTGGTTTTAGCAATTCCACCATTCATTCTAACTCCAGGTACATAAATATCGAATGCAGGTTCAATAATAATAGCTTCGTCGCCATCGTGAATAATAGTTGTAATGGCAGAATAAATTGCTTGAGTAGCACCAGATGTAATAGTTATCTCTGTATCAGGATCGTATTTAGTACCATAATTATTCTCAAAAGCGATGCTCACTTCTTCTCGCAGATCCATTAAACCCTGCATTGGAGCATATTGATTATTACCATCTTTCATCGCCTTTGTTACTAAATCAATAAGTTCTGGAGCAACATCAAAATTAGGAAACCCTTGTGACAAATTTATAGCATTCACCTCATTAGCCAATTGGCTCATTATAGTAAAAATAGTTGTTTTTGCTCCTGGCAGTTTACTTTTCACTCTTGCTGAGAAATCTATCATAGTATAAATATATTAATAAATTATGGATGCTAAATTAAGAAATAATTTGCTAGCAAGCTATGTCAAACTATTTTTTATACCAAAACAAAACTCAAAAATCTTATCCGTTGCACCAAGGTTCTGCTTAACGTAATCAAAACAAATTCTGTTTTTTGCCACCAAAATATCTCTATTATCAAGTAAGGAATTAATAATTACTTTAAGCTCTGCTAAATTTTTTACGGAGAACCCTCCTCCCAACTCCACTAAATCACGAGCTTCTTTAAACTTAGAATAATTTGGGCCAAAAATCACAGGTTTTGCATAACATGCAGCCTCAAGTATATTGTGAATACCGACCCCAAAGCCTCCTCCAACATATGCAATATCAGCGTATTGATAAAGGTAAGCCAATTTACCAACAGAATCAATAATGAGAATACTATTACCACTTAATTTTTTCCCATTTTCTAGTTCCGAGAGTTTTATAAGATTATATGACTTGAACGAATTTTCGATATTATTAATATGTGATTCTGTAACTTCATGAGGTGCAATTATTAACTTTATTTTATCAGGAAATTCTTTCATATAGTCAAAAATAATTGTCTCATCTGGTGGCCAAGTAGAACCCGCAAGCAGCACTTTACTA
>QMPB01000028.1 GCA_003648395.1 Bacteroidota bacterium | reverse complement strand
TACAGATATGCCGCAGAGCCTTTTTTCTTTGCCCACGAAAAGCATAAAGACGCCAAAGAAATGTATGCAAATATGATGAAATACTTTGTAATGGTAACTGCTGTTATATTCTTAAGTACAATGCTTTATATGGATATTATTATCCATTTTATTGATATAAAATTTCGCTCTGGTGCACACGTAATTCCTATATTACTTATGGCTAATCTTTTCCTTGGAATATATTATAATTTATCAGTATGGTACAAACTTACAGACAAAACAAGATTTGGGGCATATATTTCAATAATTGGGGCATTAATAACAATTAGTTTAAACTTTTATTGGATTCCTCGAATTGGATTTACAGGCTCTGCTTGGGCCACATTTATTTGCTATGGTAGCATGATGTTAATATCATATGTCTGGGGTAAAAAATACTACCCAATTCCATATAATTTACCTAGAATAATGTTCTATCTTATATTATCAGTAAGTATTTACTATGCTAGTACACTTATGGAGTTTGAATCATTAACTATTAAGCTTAGTATTAATACATTACTATTAATATCGTACTTAGCAGTTTTACTATCTATGGAGAAAAAGAATTTATTTCCTAATAATTAATAATTTTATTGATCTGCTTAATTTTTCATTTTCGTCATAATTTCTTCCATACTATAGGAACTATTAGGCATTACAAAATCTGCACAATGTCCTAACTCATTAGATACAATATACCTCTTACATTCTTTAAACCTTTCTTTTGTACAGCAATAAAGATTCTTGTATGCATTATAAGACGATTCTCTTTTTAATAACTTTTTATTAAAAAGAGGACAATTTTCGGTTTTTGGGCATTTAATTATCATAATATTCTAATTTACGCTTATTAACTAATTTGATATGGTTTATAATATCGTATTGTTATATTGATAACAAAGATACGACAGTTATATATGATAATTAACATATATTAGTTGTAATCTATAATATTTTTTTATGATAATTATCTTCTTTTATGATAATTATCTTCTTTTAAAATATTAGTCTTAACTTTGTCATTCATTAAACACACCCAATTGAATGTCAAACGCACAATACAATCCTTCACTATTGTTAGAAATGATGGACGGAAATCAAAATGAAGTCAATGAATTGGCACATATGCTTTTTGATTTAGCCCCACAAATGTTAGCAGAAATTGAGTTCTGTATTGATGAAAAGAAATGGGAAATGGCGGGAGATGTTTCTCATAAACTAAAAAGTTCGCTCAAATTATGGAAAATGAACAATTTAGTACCATACGCATTATACATTGAAAAAAATGGCAGAAACAATACTAACTATGACGAAATAATTAAAAATTTCGAGGCTTTAAAAATAGGGCTAAATAAAGTATTAATCTTGATGAAAAAGGAGTATTAGCCCACATTGTTCTATCCAATATATTAATAATCTTTCCGTAAATAATGTATCCTAGTACAGAAAATCATTATAAGGAAATCTCTCTGCATGAACCTGCTTTACTTCATCATAAATCAACTGCCTAAATTCTTGTAAATTAGACTTTTTCTTAGCGGAAATAAATATGCAAGGGTGGTTCTCCTTTGCCATCCATGTTTTCATAAGTTCGTCAAGGCTTATGTTTTCCTTAGTAGATGGCATTAAATCATCCTCTTCTTTCTCTACAAAAGAATATGCATCTATCTTATTAAAAACCATTATTGTATGTTTATTGGCACTTCCTATGTCAGCAAGTGTTTGATTAACTACATTAATTTGATCTTCGAATTCATCATGCGAAATATCCACAACATGCAGTAATACATCTGCTTCCCTTACTTCATCTAAAGTAGATTTGAACGATTCGACTAAGCCATGAGGTAATTTTCGTATGAAACCTACAGTGTCAGCTAATAGAAATGGGAGATTGTGAACTACAGTTTTTCTAACAGTAGTATCAAGTGTGGCAAATAATTTATTTTCAGCAAAAACTTCTGATTTGCTCAACATATTCATGATAGTTGACTTACCTACGTTAGTATATCCTACCAATGCTATTCGTAACAGTTTTCCTCTATTTTTTCTTTGAGTTGCTTTTTGTTTATCAATAGCCACTAGTCTTTTCTTCAATAATGAGATTCTATCACGAACAATTCTTCTATCCGTTTCAATTTCTGTTTCACCAGGGCCGCGCATTCCAATACCACCTTTTTGACGTTCTAAGTGAGTCCACATACCAGTTAAACGAGGCAGTAAGTATTGATATTGAGCTAATTCAACTTGAGTTTTAGAGTGAGCAGTTTGTGCTCTTTTAGCAAAAATATCAAGTATTAAATTTGTTCTATCTAAAATCTTGCAATTAATAACTTTATCAAGGTTTCGTAATTGAGAAGGGCTTAGTTCGTCATCAAAAACCACCATACTAATATCAGCAGCACGAACATACTCAACTATTTCTTCCAGTTTTCCTGAACCCACATAAGTTCTGCTATCAGGCATTTGCAATTTCTGAGTAAATCTCTTTTTTACAACAGCACCAGCTGTTTTCACTAAAAAGTCAAGCTCATCAAGATACTCTTGAAGCTTTTCAATCCTTTGCTGCTGAGTGGCTACTCCAACTATAATACAGCTTTCTATTTGTTTTCTTGTACTAATCAATATTTCTTAAATTTTAAAAAAGCAAAAGTAAAATAAAAAGCTCAATACTTTTCTAACTAAGATTTTTACTTTAAGCAATTAATAATATATTTGTCCCTTAATAATATTTTTAATAAAATTCACATTATGATAAAAAAATACATAGCAGTAATAGTAATTGTTTTTTTAAGTTTTAACACTAATGCTCAAAATATTAGTGATTTGTTTTCTAGTTTAGACTCATCAGTAGTTGTTATTAGAACAATTGAAAGCAAGACTAAAGGTCAAGGAAATGCCAACGATAAGGTTTCTTATGGAGCCCTTGGATCAGGTGTTCTTGTTAGTAAGGATGGTAAAATATTAACGGCAGCTCATGTGGTAAATAATGCTGATGAGATTGAGGTGTATTTTAAAAATGGTCAGGTGATGAAGGCTAAAATTGAAGGTCTTTCAAGAATTGCAGATATTGCTGTTATTAAGACTATGGGATTAATTAAAGACCCAAAACCTGCAAAAATGGGTGATAGTGATAAAAGTAGAATTGGAGACGAGGTTATGATTATTGGTAGCCCTATGGGCTTAGAACACTCCCTTTCTGTTGGTTATATTAGTAGAAAAGAAACTCAACAGGGACATTCTTCAAACTTTAAAAAGATGGAGTTTTTTCAAACAGATGCCGCAATAAATACAGGAAATTCTGGCGGACCAATGTTTAATATGAATGGAGAAGTAATAGGCATTGTTAGTTCTATTCTTTCACGCTCTGGAGGATTTGAAGGTATTGGTTTTGTTGCAACAATTAATATTATTAAGGATCTATTAATCAACCAATCTAATAATTGGATAGGTGTAGATGTGTTTTATTTGTATGGACCTTTAGCCATGGCTTTTAATGTTCCACAAGATGGAGCGGTATTAATTGAAAATGTAGCAAAAAACTCTCCTGCTTATTTCATGGGGCTTAAAGGAGGATTTGCTAATATTTCTCTTGAAGACCAAAATATTACAATCGGTGGAGATATCGTGCTTGGTATTGATAACAAAAAATTTGATAATCCTGATAATGTAGAAGATGCTGTTAAGTATCTTAACTCATTAAAAAAAGGACAAACATACCTACTTAAGATTTTGAGAGCAGGACAAATTATTGATATTAAATGGACTGTTAGGTAAAAAACATCTATTAATTAGTTTTTTATCAAAGCAACTTATCTTTTTTATTATTGTCAATATATCATAATCTAAATTAATTATATAATTACATTTGTCAACTCATAATCTTTGGGAACGATTATGGTTAAGACTATATATATTAAACACATACTTATGAAGTTATCATTACAAATTATATTTATACTATTTATTAGTATTAGTATTTCTGCTCAAACTCCAAAATCGATACTTAATAATCAACAACAAGAATCTTCACCACTACGTAATATAATTGATAATGGCTTAAATGGAGTAGATGTTTCCTATAGTTTTAATAATGTTAGAATAATTGAAATAACGAACAATAAAATAGATTACAATCGTCTTTTTGTTGAAGGTTTTAGCCATTTACAAGAAGTTGGTCTTCCAGCAATGCCCGCACATATCGACTTAATAGCAATACCTGAAGGCGCAACATATAAATTAAAGATTTATGACCAAATGCCTGATGTGGTAACTACCAATAAAATTTTTCCTGCATTAAAACCAGCAAGAGATACAGAGGGGGCTCCAGAACCAGAATTTGAAATAAATAAAAACTTCTACAACACTGACCAATTATATCCTAGCCAAAGTGTAAAAATCATAGGCACTATGATTTTTAGAGGAATTAAGTTTTTACAAGTTCAAACTTGTCCTGTTCAGTATAATCCAGTAAAAGGAAATCTGTATTTACACAAAAATATTAACTATAAAATAACATTCTCTGGAGCAAATAGTTTTACTAATTATGCAAATCACACAGAAAATTATATTAAGCAATTATTAAATTATCCATTAAACTCTAGTTCGTGGCAAAAAGAAGCAAATAAATATTATTCAAGTACAGCTAGTGTAGTGCCAATAAGTGGACCAAGTAAGAATTATATAATTATTACTCACAGCAATTATCTTGCAGCCGCTGATTCAATTGCCAATTGGAAACGCCAGATGGGCTATTCAGTAGAAGTTGTTTCTTCAAATAGCTGGACTTCGGCTAATGTAAAAGCCGCTGTACATAATAGATATATTAATTGGACTCCAAAACCAGATTACCTGCTTATTATTGGAGACCATCAAGATGTTCCTGCTAAAATGATATACAATTCTAATAATGAATTATTTGGTACTGACCTATATTACGTTTGCATGGATGGAAATAGCGATTATGTACCAGATATGGCAAAAGGAAGAATATCTGCAAATAGTGCTACCGATGCAATGATGCAAGTTCAAAAAATTATTAATTATGAAAGAAACCCCATCAACGATACTAGCTTTTATACTAATGCCTTGAACTGTGCACAATACCAAGATGATGATAATGATGGTTATGCAGACAGGAGATTTTTACACACCAGTGAAAATATAAGAGATTATATTATGACTCAAGGTTATAATTCTCAAAGATTATATTATTGCGACAACTCTGTTTATCCAGCAAATTATAATAATGGTTACTATTCAAATGGACAAGCTTTACCAACAGAAATATTAAAAATAAATGGCTTTTCATGGAGTAGTGGAGCTGCTGATATTACTACTGCTATAAATGCAGGTAAATTCTTAGTTTTTCATCGCGATCATGGTTATTCTGGAGGTAGTGGTTGGGCACATCCTTATTATGTAAATAGTAGTATAACGTCAAGTACTCTTAATAATGGAAATAAGTTGCCTGTTGTATTTAGTATAAATTGTCACACTGGAGAGTTTACTCTTAATCAATGCTTTGCAGAGTCTTTTATGAGGAAACAGAATGCTGGTGCCGTTGGTGTTGTTGCCGCTTCGTATTATAGCTATAGCGGTAATAATGATGGATTTTCAATAGGTATGATTGATGCTATTTGGTCAAATCCTGGTTTATTACCATTATTTGGTAGTGGGGGTGTTTATAGTCCAAATACTACAGCTCATACAGATATAGTAACAATGGGTGATGTTGTTAACCATGGCTTAGTACGTATGGTTCAAACTTGGGGAGGAAGTAATTCTAGTAATCAATATTCTTATGAATTATTTCATTATTTTGGTGATCCTGCAATGAAAATATGGACAGAACAACCCGATACTATTACTGCTTTTGTTAATGATACTATACATTGTAACGATACTTCATTTGTAATAAATAATTGCTCTGACTCCAATGCTGTTGTTTCTTTAATAGGAAATGGAATCTTATTGAGCAAAACAACTTTAGTAGGAGGAAATGGCACTTTATTCTTGAATAATCTTCAAGGAGGATACTTTACTCTAACTATTACAGCACGAAATAAACGCCCATTTATAAAGAAAATACATCTTGGTGGAGGAGATAATCTAAGTCTGTTTTCTAGCTCTATGGGAAATAAATGCTTCGGAGATAGCCTTGGCTCATTAGAAATTTTTCCAGCATGCGGTCACCCTCCATATCAAATAAATTGGTCAACTGGTGACACTACTTCCTCATTAACTAACCTTGTAAAAGGAGTTTATACTGTAGTTATTACAGATGCTAATAATAATGTAATTAATGATACTTTATACGTTGAAGGTCCATCATCTCCAATACAAATTAATTCAACTGTAACTGATGCACAATGTTATTTCCAATCCAGTGGGTCAATTGATATTAGTTTGAATGGTGGTATACCTCCTTATAATATTTTATGGAGTAATACCGCAAACGACACTCTATTAAATAATTTATCTGCAGGTAATTACAGTGTTATTATAACAGATTCTTTTGGATGCGAAGTTACTGAATCATATACTATTAACGAACCACCAGCATTAGATATGACAACTGTATATACTGATGATAATACTAATGATTGTAACGGAACAGCAACTTGTAATCCTATAGGAGGAACATTACCTTATTCTTACAGTTGGAATGACCCAAATAATCAAACAACTGCTACCGCTACTGATTTATGTGCTGGTATGTATAAAATTTCTTTATCCGATTCTAATAATTGTATTACATATCGCACTCTATTCATTCATAATACAGTAGGAATAGAAAACAACTCTAATGAAAAGAATATTAATATTTATCCTAACCCTGTTATAAATGGCATTTTTAATATCGAATTTGAAAATGTAAATGGTGAATTATGGAATATTAAATTATACAATTCTATTGGAGAACTTATTGAAAAAAGAGATGTTAATGCTAGAATTGGAAATAATGAAGTATTTAATATTTCTAAACATTCTGCTGGCATATACTTTCTAATTATTCATAATGATAGTAATATTGATAAAGTATTTAAACTAATTGTAGAGTAAAACCTTTAAAAATAAATAATATGAATTTCTTTAAAGTATCTGTACTTATTATTTCTTTAATAATAAGCTTGTCGTTAAGTGCACAAAAACCTAAAACCGAAATAGAACTAGACATAATAAATCAAACAGCTGTGAATTTGTGTTCTCATAATAAGCAACAAATGTTTGCAGGTATGACAACATCTTATGCTGGGGGTAATATTGATATAAAATATCATAGAATGCACTGGAATATTGACCCTGCAGTAACATATATTAGTGGCTCTGTATATACATTGTTTAAAGTTACTGAAAACAATACTCATATTATTACTTTTGAGCTAGATGCAGCAATGCAAGTAGATAGCGTACTATATCATGGACAAAACATTTCTTTTGCCGATAGTGCAGCCGCCTTATTAAACTTATATCTACCATCGGCTATTTCAAATAATACTTTAGATTCTGTTGAAATTTTCTATCAAGGAGTACCTGGTGCTGGTTTAGGCTTTGGTTCTTTTCTTCAAGACTACCATAATGGCGCACCTATCATTTGGACTCTATCAGAGCCATATGGAGCAAAAGAATGGTGGCCAAATAAGAATGACTTAAGTGATAAGATCGATTCAATAGACGTTTACGTAAAAACTCCTATGGGACAAAGAGCTGCATCTAATGGCTTATTAGTTGAGGAAACTGTAGTTGATAATCATAAATTATACCATTGGAAACATCGTCATGCAATAGCAACATATTTGGTGGCTATAGCGGTAACAAATTATGCCGTATATTCTGACTTTGCAACAATAAATTCAGGAGTAGTGGAGGTTTTGAATTATATATATCCAGAAGATTCTGCAACCGTTGTAACACAAACGCCTAATGTAGTTAGTAGCATACAATTGTATAGCAATCTGTTTATAGATTATCCATTTATTGACGAGAAATATGGTCACGCTCAGTTTGGCTGGGGTGGAGGAATGGAACATCAAACAATGAGTTTTATGGGCGGTTTTAGCCACGCGTTGATGGCTCATGAACTTGCTCACCAATGGTTTGGCGATATGGTTACTTGTGGCTCATGGCACGACATATGGTTAAATGAAGGTTTTGCCACTTATTTAACTGGGCTAACATACGAACATATGCCTGGTACTCCTTGGTGGGAATCGTGGAGGCATCAAACTATGAATAACGTTATTAATTACCCTGATGGTTCTGTTTATTGTGATGATACAACAAGTGTAAATAGAATATTTAACAGTAGACTTTCGTATAATAAAGGAGCTTATGTACTTCATATGTTGCGCTGGGTTTGTGGTGATTCTGCATTCTTTGCTGGAATAAGAAACTACTTAAACGACCCCGCTTTAAGTTATGGATATGCACATACTTCTGATTTAAAAGCACACCTTGAAACTGCAAGTGGACTTAACCTTACTGAATTCTTTGATGATTGGTATTATGGTCAAGGATACCCAATATATAACATTAGTGTATATCAATCTAATTTAGATAGTATTACCGTAACACTAAATCAGAGTAGCTCTCATTTTTCTGTAAATTTCTTTGAAATGCCTGTTCCTATTCGTATTAAAGGTAACAACTTTGATTCTACTATTGTATTCGATAATACTTTTTCAGGACAACAGTATAGTGTTGCTGTTAATTCTTGGATAGATACTGTTGAATTTGACCCAGAAATTCATTTGATTTCTAGAAGTAATATTTCTTCAAATATAGGAATTAGCAATCACAATACTGATAATGAGCTTTTTATTGCACCAAACCCAACAAAAAACACCATACTTATTAAGTCTAAAGATATTATTAATAATATTGACTTATTTGATGTCTCTGGGAGAAAGATAAAGTCTTTTAATGGGCTGAATGTCAATGATTATACTATCAATTTAACCAATAATGTAACCGGAATCTATTTATTACGTATTAGCACTAGTCAACAAACCTTTGTTAAAAAGGTTGTAAAAGATTAGATAATGCTAAAATATTGGTGGATTTTAATCCTCTTATTTACTGCACAGATGCTTAAAGCACAAACTGATACCATTAGTATTAGTGGAATGTTCTATCATACTAATGTATATGTTTACAATCCCTCTGTAGCTGATAGTTTTAGTGTACAAAGTATTATTATTAATAATGATACAATTACACATGAGCTTGAGGCAAATGGTATTGAGTTAGACCTTAGCACCTACGAAATGAAAGAAGGCGATAAGGTCAGTATTCAAGTAATCTATTATGCAGGTAATTACGCTCCAGTAATAGTAAACCCACAAGCATTAATGCCTCCTGTGAAATTTAGGATATCTAAACCAAAATATTCTAAAGATAAAGAATTAAAATGGCTGGTTAGAGGAGTTCCTGGTGATTATCCAATTGTAGTAGAGCAGTATAAATGGAATGCATGGAAAACCGTTGCAACCATTGATCCTATTGATACAGTGGCTAATAATCTTTATAGAGTAAAAATTCAGCCTCATTCTGGTAAGAATATTTACAGAGTAAAATCGCACAATATTAAGGGTGAAGAAATTGTTTCAAGAGAATCTATTTTTAGTGATTCTAAAACAAGTAAAGTTAATATTCAAAATAAGAAATTTACTGATGAAATTATATTATCATCAAAAACAGATTATGAAATATATGATTTGCACGGTAATTTAAATCAAAGTGGATTCGATAGATATATAAAAATTAGTGAACTAACTAAAGGAAAATATTTATTGTTTTTTGATAATCAAATTCAAGAATTCAAGAAAAAATAGAGCTTAATAATAATTCATTTTTGCTAAAAGTAATTAGCTTACTTTTGCGCTCTAAAAATTTAACACTATGGCTCAAAGAATTGGAAAGAGTAAACCACAAGGCAACGACAAAAGAGATAAAAAGAAACCAGGCGGTTTTTCAAAGTTTTATAAGAAACCAAACCCTAAAGCGGTAATTAAGAACAAACCTATTCCTAAACATATTAAGGAGAAAGAAGATGTTCCAACCACTATTGCTATTAGTAAAGATGGTAGCATGCGCTTAAACAAATTTATTGCTCATGCCGGAGTATGTTCGCGCAGAGAAGCAGATAAATTAATTGGTACAGGTGTGATTACTATTAATGGTAATATTGTTACTGAATTAGGTTACAAAGTAAAAAGAGGAGATAAAGTTCATATGGATGGACAGCTTCTAACTGCCGAAAAACTAATGTATGTACTACTTAACAAACCTAAAAACTTTGTAACTACTACTGACGATCCTCAGGAACGTAAGACGGTTATGGACTTAGTTAGTAAGGCTACAAGTGAGCGTATTTATCCTGTTGGAAGACTCGATAAAAACACAACCGGCCTTTTACTTCTTACAAATGATGGTGACTTGGCCAAGAAACTTACTCATCCTAAACATCGGGTTAGAAAGGTTTATCATGTTTTTTTGAATAAGCCATTTACTAAAAGCGATATGAAGAAAGTAACTGATGGTGTTGAGCTTGAAGATGGAGAAATTATAGTTGATAAAATTAGCTATGTGGAAACAGAACCATCAAAAAAAGAGGTTGGTATTCAGATTCACTCAGGTAGAAATAGAATAGTTAGACGCTTGTTCGAACATCTTGGTTATGATGTTATGAAACTTGATAGAGTTGTATTTGCTGGCTTAACAAAGAAAGATTTACCAAGAGGAAAATGGAAACATTTATCAAAGGCAGAACTTGATTTTATTCACATGATTTAATATTATAACAATTCAGATAAACAAATCACCAAATAAACATAATAACAATTTAACATTCAACTCACATGAAAGGAATAATATTAGCAGGAGGGTCAGGAACCAGATTAAGACCATTAACTTTAGCTGTCTCTAAGCAATTAATGCCAATATACGATAAACCTATGATTTATTATCCATTGTCTACATTAATGTTGGCTGGAATAAATGAAATTCTAATTATTTCTACACCTTATGATCTACCGGGCTTTAAGAAACTTCTTGGTGATGGAAGCCAAATAGGTTGTAAGTTTACTTATAAAGAGCAGGTTATTCCTAATGGATTGGCACAAGCTTTTGTACTTGGAGAAGAGTTTATTGGTGATGATAAAGTAGCACTAGTTCTTGGTGATAATATCTTCTATGGTTCTGATATGTCGAAGTTATTGCAAGATAATAATGATCCAGACGGAGGAGTTGTATTTGCTTATCATGTAAACGACCCACATCGTTATGGAGTTGTTGAGTTTGATGATGATAATGTTGCTGTATCCATAGAGGAAAAGCCAGAATTTCCAAAATCTAATTTTGCAGTTCCTGGTTTGTACTTTTATGATAACTCAGTAATTGAGATTGCTAAAAATCTTAAGCCAAGTAGTAGAGGAGAATATGAAATTACAGATGTAAATAGAATATATCTTGAACAAAACAACCTTAAGGTTGGTATCTTAAGTAGAGGAACTGCTTGGCTTGATACTGGCACATTCTCTTCACTTTTACAAGCTGGTCAGTTTGTTGAGGTTTTGGAGCAACGTCAAGGATTGAAGGTTGGTTGTATAGAGGAAGTTGCTTATAATATGGGTTTTATTGACGAGGCACAATTAAAATTAATTGCAGAACCTCTTATTAATAGTGGTTATGGTGATTACCTATTAAATCTTATTAATATATAATATAGATTTTTAGTAGTAACCTTCTATGTTATTCTAATTACTATAGATTATTCAACAGCTAGATAAAATTTCATAACTATTTGTAAAATAGAAGATTAGATTATGTTTATTATTCACATTATTATCTAATAATCATAGTACTGCACCTTTACCTACCTATGAATAGACGAACTAGATACAAAATTATTACAAAGTATTAATTATTGATTTTGTGCTTTTTTTAAAAGTATTCTAAAAGTACTACCAACTCCTGGAATGGAGCTTTTTACATAGATACGACCCCTATGATACTCTTCAATTATTCGTTTGGATAACGATAAACCCAAGCCCCAACCTCTCGTTTTAGTTGAATAACCCGGATTAAAGATTGTTTTATGCTGACCTTTTGGAATCCCTTTTCCTGAATCAGTAATTTCTATATCTATCGTTTTATCATTATTCTCTATTTTTATTTCAATTTTTCCCGTTTCTACTCCTATAGCATCTACAGCATTTCTAATTAGATTCTCAAAAACCCAAATTATTAATGGTTCATTAAGTTTCAATTCTAATTTATCATG
Organism: Bacteroidota bacterium; assembly: GCA_003648395.1. The sequence goes on along the minus strand of QMPB01000028.1, from coordinate 4,470 downwards.
AGTATCACTAATAATAAATAAATCTATTTTATTGGGAATACGTAATTTCATATAATTTACGACTCCTTCAATAATAGGAATAATATTAGTAGTATGTAATTCTGGTATAGAACCTATTTTAGAAAATCTTTCCGAAACAACTTTCAATCGCTCAATATCTTTATCCATTTCAAATAAACCCTCTTCGTTAGGATAATTGAGTTTCATTACTTCAACCCAACCCATTAAAGAAGAAATTGGAGTACCCAATTGATGAGCAGTTTCTTTAGCCATTCCTGCCCAAACTTTACTCTGTTCAGACTTTCTAGAAGTAGAAAATAATATATATGAGATAATTAGAAACAAACCTATTGTAAATAAGAGAACTATAGGAAAATATCTAACCCTAGTAAGAAGAGGTGACTCATTGTAAAACACATAATTATCACCACTATTGGCTAAAGGAATAAGTATAGGATGATTCTTGTTTTCCATTTCTCGTAATGTTAAAGCCAACATACTTGAATCTTCTACCAAAGTAGAATCTATTGAGCCACTAAATGCAATAACATTCACCTTTGAGCTATCAGTAATAATAACGGGTGTAGAAAGGTTATTATTTAATATTTCATTTATAAAAGACTGTGTAAAATTCTCTAAAGAGTTCTTTAACTGATAATAGGTGTTAGAATTTCGATAATAAATATAATTATATTGATCTTCAAAATATGGAACTTTTATAGGAGGATACTTTGTAAATTCTTTTAGGTCTTCGTTTTGTAATTTCTTTAAACGTTTAAATTTAGGGGTCAAATTTCTACCAACGGTAACATTTCCTTCTTCATCGGTAACAATAACGGGTATATCTCTATTACCGGAAATAATGCCAGTATAGAATTCAATATTGTCATTATTATCAGCTGAAATAAGCTTTTTAGTAGCCTCGCTCCAAAGAAAGACATATCTCTTTTCCTTTTCTCTTAGGTTCTCGAAAAGCACATTAGTATTATTAACCAAACTTGCTTTTCTACTTATTGCTTTAGCCCATATTTCAACCTGTTTTTTTTCATTAAGGGCAAGTTTATGAATAAATCCATTAGTATACCACAATGAAACAGAAACAATTACAGAAGCAAATGCTAAAAGGAAAACTTTCCAACTACGCTTTTTTGTATAAATATTCATTATATATTTATTTGAATATTATTAACGTTTCTATAATCGTAATAGTATTTATTGAATAGCCCTATATCCACTTTCTCTTTCTGAAGTAAAAAAGCAATGAGAAGATTATAATAATCATTCCAACAACTAATCCAATAAATGCAAATGGGTTTTCTTGTTCTGGTAAATTTACATTCATACCAAATAAACCAGTAATAAACGTTAAAGGAAGCAATACTGTCGAAAATATAGTAAGTACTTTCATTATTTCATTGGTTTTATTCGCCTGAAGCGAGTCAAATGTTAGAGCAAGTCCTTGAATTAATTCCTGATAATCCTCTATTGAATCCCACATCTTCTGATAAGAGTCAAGAATATTACCCCAATAATCTTCAAGACCAGGAGTAAAACCTTTAATAACACCAGATTCAAACTTTTGGAAGAGTCTTAATTGTGGCTTAAAAGCTGTATTTAGTAATATCAAGTTTTTACGAGTAACACTAATACGTTCAATGGTTTTTTCAGCTTTTCTGTCGAACATTTCAACGCTAATATGCTCTAAATTATTCTCTGTTAATTTAAGAATCTTGAAGCTCTCCTTAATTAAAGACTCAAGTATAGAATATATTAACACATCTGAAGTATTAGGAAGTTCATCAATATCTATATCGGCATCTTCTTTTGTTTTGGCAAATAAAGTACGAATAACCCAATGAGTACCTAAAGTAATAATATAATCAGGACCCCAAAAAATCTTAACTTCTTTAGTTTTTACAAACCGTTCTGCTTTATCAAAATAAGGAAAGTGAAGAATCAGAAATCTGTAATCGTCATAAATATCAATTTTTGGTCGTTGTACTTTCGATTGACAATCTTCAATATCCAAATGGTGAAAATCATAGTTATCAGTTAAATAACTCATATTATTCTCACTTGCAATAGGTATATGAACCCACTTAAGTATCCCGATTTGTAGTTGATCAATCATATTCATTAGTTATTCAAAATATTGTTTACCAGTATTTACTCTAAAAGGTTACAGTTACAGTTCTTTTATTGAGTTTTTTCTAATATTATTTCACATTCTCCAATTGAAAAGCTGGCAAACTCTATCTCCCTGCTTGTAGAGTAATACTTACACTCGCCATTTGACCACCAAGTGGAGGATTCATCTTGCGGAATTTTAGCTCTGCAGAATCTATGGTCGGGAAAGACTTCATTACAACATCAAGTATTCTCCGAGCAACATGCTCAATCAAATAGCTAGAATTAACCATCTGTTCCTTTACCACTTGATAAACAGCAAGGTAATTAACAGTCTCTTCCAAATTATCTGATAGTTCCGCTTTGGATGTATCAGTTTCTAAATATAAATCCAAAATAAACTTAGTACCAATTACAGCTTCTTCCTCAAAATGACCATGATAGGAGTAAAACTCCATTTCTTCTATTGCTATTGTTGACATACTTTTTAATATATTATTTTGTATTTTCTATTTATTATTTGTGATGGATTCTAGTTTTATAATCCAATCATTAAAATGTTTACACGATTGTTTTAAGTTTTCAATTCCTATTCTACAACTTGCTATTGCACCAATATTAACTTTGTCAAATGGTGGTATTATGTTTTTTAATCTTTTAGATGGCGCAGTTGCTGGTTTATCATTTATTAATTCTGGATTTGAAAATTCTTTTAATATTTGAACTAATTTTTCTATTTCATTTTCATATTCAAAATAATACTCATTCAAAATTTCTGGATTTGAAAACAATAAAGCTTCAAATTCATGGAGTTGAATATATGCTATAAATCTTCTATCATTAATATCTTCTTCAAGCTTCTTTTCTAAAAACGCAACTCTCTCGTAAGGATCTTGAATTTTTTTTGATTCCTCAAAATGTGGAAAATCATTTGGTAGAGCATAATAATCAAACATTGTAGTAAAGAATGCATTATTAGTATTATCATGCTTCATCCACGTTTGAATATCCCTTTTTGCCTTTTTATAATTAATTAACCCACCTCGATAATGCTTAAACTTATCTTTACGTGTAAGAATACTTCTTACATCTGAACTAATATTATTATTTCCTAAATAAGTAGATAAGCACGTTTTAACAAATTTTTCTTCAGTTTGTCCTTCGGCAGTAATATTTAATCTAATAAACTTACTCATGGTCGTCCTCCAATAATATTCTTTTCCCAAATTTCACTTAAAGAATACTCTTGAAGCCAATCTTCCATTTCACTGATATTAAGTTTTTTGAAAATACTTCTATTGTTTTCTCTTTCTACAACGATAATATCTTTTGCCTCAAATTCATCAATTAAAGTAGTAGATTGAGTTGCTATGATAATTTGACAATTTTGACTTGCAATATTCACCATAGAAGCAAATAATGAAATTGCAGCGGGATGTAAACCAAGTTCAGGTTCATCTAAAACGATTAGTGAAGGTAAGATTTTAGGAGGTTGTAACAAAAGACTTGCTAAGGCCATGAATCGTAATGAGCCATCAGAAATTTGATGAGGGCCAAAAAGATATTCTGAATTAGTTTCATACCAATCAAGCATGATATAATTTTCATTATTCAATGATGGCAATAACTCAAAATCACCAAATTGAGGCATAGCCATTTTGATATATTTAACTATTCTATCATAGTATTTTTTGTTATTAATATTATTCTTTAAACCATAAAGAAAAGCCGCTAAATTACCTCCATCACCATGTAATTTCCTCCCATCATTTATATATACAGAATTGCGAATTTTGGAATTTGTAGATGTATCATTGAATTGAAAAGTTTCAAAATTATCAATAAATCCATTTTTCAAGTCTCTATTTGCCTTAAACATTTCGTTAACTACTGCCTCTTCTGTATTTTTACTAATGTAAGTATCTGTATTATCTAATCTTTTATATTCTTCTGTTTCAAAAAATAAACTTGATCCATTCTTTTGACATAAATCAAATCTATAAGTATCATTATCAGAAAACTCTATTTGACAATTTATTTGTCGGGTGTTTTTTGCACCGTAATGAAGAAGTGTTTGAGATCCACCATTCTTTATAATATAACTTTGTAGTTGCTTATTACTAATTGCCTCTAACATTTCAAAAAAAGAAATAAGATTACTTTTACCAACACCATTAGCTCCTATCAACACATTAATATCTCCCAAAGGAATATTCTGTCCCTCAGTATCAATTGATTTGAAACCTTTGATATTAATATTAGTAATTCTATGCTTTTGTTGATTCATAAATACAATTTGTTTATTTGTTCCAAAAGTACAATAAATTCATAACTCCCAACTTA